>JAIPKB010000281.1 GCA_021733795.1 Akkermansiaceae bacterium
GCCGTGCGCCTGGCTTGGGCCGGTGTGCCGATCGCAGTGCTGCCAACTCCGGTGCGATATTTGACGGATTGCGAGGGCGGGGTTTCGCAGTTCCGCTACGTTCGCGACAACGCTCTGCTCACCTGGATGCACCTCCGTTTGTGCGGCGGGTTTCTGCTCCGTTTCCCGGGATTGCTCCTGCGTCTTGCCAAAGGCGGAAATCCGGCAAGGAGTCCGCGACGCCAAGGATCATGAACCATCGAGCGGCTCATGCCGCGGCCGCCAGCGCAGCGCGGCCAGTGCGAATACCGTGCCCAGTGCCGCACCAGCCAGGGCGTCGAGCACCACATGTTGTTTGGTGGCAAGGGTCGAATAGGCGATGGCCATGAACCATGCGGCGTTGAGCAGGCGCAGGCCCCGCGGCATGCCAAGATGGCGGAGCATGTGCCCCACCCAGATGGCGGTGAACAGGGCGGTGGCCAGGTGCAACGACGGGCAGGCGTTGCCGGACGAATCCACACCTTGCAGCATGGCAAAGCCGGCGTAGCCGGAAACATCAAACCCGAGCGGCGGGACCATGGTGGGCCAGGTGTAAAAGCAAAACAACCCGGTCAGACAAAGGGCGGTGGCCCACAATCCGTAAACCGCCAGTTCACGGAGCGTCAGCATCAGCCCAGGGGCAATGCCGAGGTAGAACCACAACGACAGGTAGGGAATCAGGGCCAGTGGTTGAAACGGAAGCAGCCGGTCAAGCGCGGTCAGAGGCATGATCGTCACCGGATGAACCGGATGGTGGAGCACATGGAAATAGCCGATGAAAAACACCCCGATGAATGCGCAGAGGGTACTTGTTTTCAGTAATGTATGTCGCCGGATGCGCCGCTTGAGTTCGACAGCCCAGGCGGGTGGCGGTCTCGATGAGAATGGTGCGGGCGGGAGATTCATGCGCAAGGGAGTGCCACGGTTGCGGGGATTTGTCGATATCCGCGGCGGGATTCTCCGGTTTTTCATCGATCCCCGGACGTTTCGCGGAGCCAACGTTCCCTCCAGCGGTTGCGGGCGATCTTGCCCCTGGCATCGGGCTGGAGTTCGCCGCACCGCCACCAGTGGCGCGGGCAATAGATGGATGGCAGTGCTTGGAAGGCGCTCTTGAGGGTGTCCAGATCGGTGCCGGGGACCAGGTTCACGCAGGCCACCAAGTCCTCGACGCGGATCTCATTCCGGCTGGGCACGCCGAAGACCACACAGCAACGCACTCCGGGAATCCGCTGCAATCTCTCCTCGATCAACACCGGCGAGAGCTTGTGTCCGGCCACGCTGACGAAATCACCGGCGCGGCCCAAGAGGTGGACCTTCCCTTGTTCGTCCACGCGGGCAAGATCCTGCGTCAGCCAGGAGCCTCCGCCAGGGCGGTTGGCAGCACCCTGCGCCGGGTTGCCCTCAACATATCCTTCCGCCACCGCCGCGGAAGTAATGCGCAGGCAGGCGGTGGCAGGGTCGATGGCAACCTCCACATCTGCCATCGGCTCGCCCGCAAGGGTGTCCTGATCCCGTGGGCATGCGCTCCGGTCATAGGCGATGCCACCACACTCGCTGCTGCCGTAGAAGTTGTGGATTTTCAATCCGGTCCGGGCGAACACCACTGCTTCGAGGGCCACAGGCAAGGGTGCGCCAGCGGAGATGGCCAGACGCACGGGTTTGAAGTCCAGGCCCACGCGGTCCCAGGCCTGCCACATCGCGGGCACCGCCGGTAGCGTCAGCGGTTGCTCCGTATTCATGGTGCGGCGCAAGGTTTCCGGCAGGGGATTATCCAACAGCCACAGGGGCACGCCGTGAAGCAACAGCGGAAGTACCAGATTGGAAAATCCGTAGGAGTGGGCCATGGAAATCACCCCGAGATTGGGCCACTCCTGGCGCAAACCCATGGTGGCGACAACCTGGGCCGCGTCCGCAGCCAATTGCTCGGGCCGGAACTGAACGTGACGGCGAACCCCGGTGGATCCGGAGGTGATCTTCAAATGGCAAATCCCGGGCCTTAACCAAGCCAGCGGGGGAAGCGGCACTCCGGCCCCGTCATCGGCCAGCAGCACCGTGCCGTCGCGCCACGCGCGCAGAACATCCACAATCAAGTCAGGACCGCGTGCGTGCGAATGGAGGATCGGCGGGCTGGGTGGTGCGTTCAGAGCCAACTCGCGCAGGTCTGCGAACGACCATTCCCGACCGCCGGATGCTTCGCGCACGGCGGGGTCCCGGGCGTGGTTTTCCGCTACCCTGAGCCATTGTTGATACAGCGGGTTTGCCGGCATCGCGTCCATCCGGGGGATACTGCCAGAAGGAGTGCGGGTGGCAACCCTTGGTTGGTGAAACTTTAACAAAGTCCGGCGCTTGCAACCGGGTTCCATGGCTGATCTCTATCCATTTCTCCGGCTCCGCGCAGGCATTCTTGCTTAGAGCCTGTCTGGAAAATGGCAGGGACGCTTTTCCGAAGCGTCCGGGCGAATGAACTGAGAATGAAAATGCCGTGTCGACCGTTCATTCGCCAACCATTCTCGCGGACCTTTCGGAAAAAGGTCCCTGCCAAGCCATTTTTCAGACAGGCTCATCGTTTTTTAAAAACGATGCTTTTCATCCGTGCCGGTGCCGCTACAAATACCGCGTGTGGGGAACTCCCCGCGCAATCCCCGCTGGTCCGCAGCCAGCCCCTCTCAATCATCCGAGTCCATCGTTATCCGTGTCATGTCCGTCGCCGCAGCTTCACTCCCGTCACCGCCACCACTAGCGGCCTCCGAGGTTGTCATCACCGGGGTTGGCATCATCACCGCCATGGGTTGCGGCTGGGCGGCGAACGCCGCGGGTTTCCGGACGGGGCGGGTAGCCATGCGCCCGGTCACGGTGTTTGATGTTTCGCGGCAGGCGGCGCGGATTGCGGGTGAAGTGGACCTGCCGGAGGCCCTGCCCGCCACCCACCTGCATCCCGCCCAACAACGGCGGATGGAGCGCGGCGGCAGGATGCTCATTCACGCTGCCAGCGAGGCCCTTGGACAGGCCGGGCTCAATGCCGCCACCGCCCCTTCATCATTGGAAATCGTGCTGGGCACCTCGGCGGGCGCGATGGCTCATGGCGAGGAGTATTACCGGTTGGCCACTAGGGCGGGCGGATCCCGGCGCGGGCAACTGACCTTGGCGATGGATTACCTCTTGCCCAGACAAGCCGGCTTGCTTGCCCGCGCGTTTTCGCTGCCCGCTCCGACAACCGTGATTTCCAATGCCTGCGCGGCGGGAGCCAACGCGCTCGGTCATGCCTATCAGATGATCGGCAGCGGTCGCAGCGAAATGGTGGTCGCCGGAGGTTACGACGCCTTGTGCCAGTTGGTGTTTGGCGGCTTTGATTCCCTCAAGGCGCTTAGCCTCACGTTGCCCAGGCCGTTCGATGCCGCACGCGACGGGTTGGCGCTCGGCGAGGGTGCGGCGGTGTTGGTGTTGGAGAGCCGGGTCCATGCGGAGGCACGGGGAGCGGAAATTCTGGCCGTGATGGATGGCTATGGCGTGGCTAACGATTGCCATCATCTGACCCAGCCGCATCCTGCCGGTCTGGCGGCCTTGGCGAGCATGCGCATGGCTTGTGCCGCGGCCGGCCTGGTGCCGCAGGATCTCGATTACCTCAATTCCCACGGCACCGGCACGCCTCTCAATGATCCCGCCGAAGCTGCCGCCATTGCGGCTTGGGCGGGCGCGGCCACGGCTGGAATCGCGGTCAGCAGCACCAAAGGAGCCATCGGGCATTTGCTCGGCGGCGCGGGCGCGGTGGAGGCGGCCATCTGCCTGATGGCGATGAAGGAAGGCTTTCTGCCTCCAAACGCCAATGTGACCGCGCCTGATCCGTGTTGCACCTTTGATCTGGTGACCCGGCCGCGCCAGCTCACACCTCACGCCACGCTGAGCAATTCATTTGGTTTTGGCGGTTCCAATGCCTCGCTGGTGTTTCGCCGTGGAAAATCCGGCGGCGGATGTCGTGCCCCGGGGGCAAGCCATGGGTCTGGATTGGCGGGATCGCTCGTGATTACCGGGATTGGTGCGGTAAGTCCCGCAGGCTGGGGGGTGGAGGCGTTGATCGGCGCGCTTGCCAGCGACGCCCCCCTGCCGGAAACCCTGTTGGAACCACCCGGGGACGCGGCGGAAGGCACGCGTCCGCAGCGGGTGCGTGCCGTGCCGCGACCGGTTCCGGATCGGACCTTGGCCGGGCATCCGCGGATGCGGCGGGCCACTCCGGTGACCTTGTTTGCCGCCGCCGCAGGGTTGGAGGCATTGGGGCCGGAGCGGGTCGCCGCCGTGAAATCCGGGACTCTCCGGGCAGGGTTGATTTACACCCTGCTCAACGGCGGCGTTTCGTATTGCGGGCGGTTTATCGGAGAATTGATGGCAAACCCGGCCACCGCCAGCCCCATTTTATTTCCGGAAACCGTCTTCAACGCACCTGCCAGCCATCTGGCCGCCTATCTGGGCATCACCGGTCCGTGCTCGTCGCTCGTGGGTGATTCCTCCCAGTTTCTCGCGGCAATCGACATGGCCTCCCTCTGGCTGGAGTTGGACTTGGTCGACCTGGCCCTCGTGATTGGTGCGGAGGAACATGACTGGTTACCGGCCAACGCCTTCGATTTGTTGAAAACAGGCGTACCGCTGGCGGAAGGTGCCGCCGGTATCGTCATCGAACGGGATTCTCCGGACGCTTCCGGCGTGGCCGTTAGGGGTTTGACCATCCGCCATCCATTCTCTTCGTATGCCGAACGTGGCCATGCCGCAGTCGCCGCCCGCTCAGCCTTGGGACCAGTTGATCCGGCCGCGTTGTTGGTGGACGACTGCTGCGGGTATGCCGCTGCCGATGCCGCTACCGCGCGGGCATGGTTGGGCTGGGAGGGTCCGCGGCTGTCGCCTGGTTCCGCACTGGGACATGGGCTCAGCGCGGCTGGCGCCTGGCAATGTGTCGCGGCATGTCACAGCCTGCAGGCCGGAAAGGCGGCGGAAGCCGTGGTCGCCACCACCGGCACCATCCAACGGGCCGCCGCCCTGCACCTGCAAATCCGGAGTTGACCGTCGAATGAGTTCATCGCCCTCCAATTCGACATGACATCCCCAGCCCCACATTCTTCCGCCCAACCCGTGCCGGGCGGGCTGTATGATGCCAGGTGGACGCAACTGATGATATTCATCCTGAAACGCATGCCCGCCAGGGTGTGCGTGTTTCTCACCCCTCCGATCGCATTTGTGTTTTACCTGTTCGCCCGGACCCAGGGGCGCGGCGTGCGGGCGAACCTGCGCGCCTTGTTTCCCGCCTGGAGTGCATTGCGTTGCTGGTTGGGCGGGTTCCAGGTGTTCCGGCAATTCGCGCTGACCTATCTGGATCGTTTGTTATACCGTCATCAATCCCGGGAGGTGACTTGGGATGTGCGGGGGATGGAGTACTTCGAGCAATTGAAAAACGAACCTGGCGGGGTGCTGGTGTTCACGGTCCATTCCGGCAACTATGATATTGGCTCGTCGTTGTTGGCGGAGAAACTCGGGCGTTGCCTGCACACCGTCCGGGCACCCGAACGCAGCCACTCGCTTGATAAGTTGCGCACGGCCGAGCTGCTCGCCGCAAGCGACCGGCAACCGCTGTTGCGGTTCCATTACAACACGCCCGGGAGGCACCTCGGCATCGATCTCTACCGGATGTTGCTCGACGGGGAAATCGTGGCTGTCCAGTGTGATCGAGTGGTCATGGACGTGTCCCCGTTCATTGCCACGCACGACGGCGTGAGTTATACCATTCCGCTCGGGCCCCTGATCCTTGCCGAGATGGCAAGCCTGCCGTGTTATCCGATTCTACTCAGCCGGTTCGGCGTGTGCTGCTACCGGATTGATATTTTGAAACCGTTTCATGCCGGTGGGACCAAAATCAGGCGGGAGCGACTCGCCGAGTTATGGCTGCCGATCATGGCGGATTTCCTGCATCGCAATTGGGACCAGTGGTTTGTGTTTGAACAAGTGCTGGAACGCGCCGGATGCGATGCTGCGGCAGGGGGCTCAGAACCCAGCGTTTGACCTAGAAAAGTCCGAGATATCCAGCAAGTCGGGTTCGCCGCAACTGTCCACTTTAGCCAAGACCCCGGAGTTTTCTTACTGCAAGATTACCAGGTAACGCCAAAGTCCTCCTACGCTTGACCGGGGGCGAGTCTTCGACGGCGGGTTGGGGTTGTAGCGGTCATGACGGCTTGAATAAACGGCGGGTCAGGCGTTGGGAGGGACGCCTTCGGGTTCATGTTCTTGATCGCCGCCTGCTCTGCACGAGCCCACGCTAGAATCTTTTCGCGGTCGTATCCGTGCTCAGCAGCGATGGAGGCCCGAGCGGCGCGAACTTCGTCGATGATTGGATTGTTCATAGGTGTAATTTGATTAGGGTTTCGGGAGTGCAGATCACTGGAACATGAAGGTGGGGATAGCCGCAGTAATCCATGAGTTCCTTCTGCAGAACAGCATTGGCAAGGTGCGTGCAATTCCATGTTAAAAGATAGTCCATCTTGTGAACGATTGCCAGTCCAAGATGGGATGCGTCGGTCGCCGCTTTTGCGGGGAGCTGGAAAAGCTGAATCAACTCGCCTTCCAAAACGCCGAAATCTTCTGGGATATCCAACGTTCTTGGATACATGAACCTTCCGGCAGGACGGGCTGGGGGCAGCCCCAGGCCTGCTATCAAACAAAATCCGGGGACCACTGCAAAAAATCACGGCCGATTTTTGCACGGCGGCTTGGCAGGCTACGGAGCGCTGGCTTCAGCCGGCGTGTCTTGGCGGCGCACGGTTTTTCAGCTTTTCAGATCCCCCCCTTTGACGCGCCG
>JAIPKB010000282.1 GCA_021733795.1 Akkermansiaceae bacterium
CGCTGAACCACGGCATGACCCAGGTGCTCTCCGCCTCCGGCTCCCCACTCAACGTCATCCTGCTCGGTGCCGGCAGCGAGGAAAGCATCCAGCGCAGCGAAATCCCGGACCGCACCGCTGGTATCGCCGAAGCCGCCGTGGCCGGTGTCGCCAAGCCCCTCGGGATCCCCGCCGTGTCCACGGAGATCCAATACATGACCTATCTAACCACCGGCACCGACCACCGCACGGCCGGGGTCTTCCGCGGCGTCACCCCGCAGGCGCTGCTGGTCCATCAGCAAGTCAGGCTGTTGGAAGGACGCTTCCCCGGAGCCGGCGAACTGATGGTCGGCCGGCTGGCCTGGCGCAAGCTTGATCTATCCGCAGCCGAGCTCAAACCCGGCACCAAGGTCCGCCTCGATGGCGCGGAAATGACCATCAGCGGCACCTTCGCCGCGCCCGGCACCGTGCTTGAATCCGAAGTCTGGGCCAACCTCAGCGACATCCGGATGCTCGCCCAGCGGGACTCCGTTTCCTGCGTGGTGCTGCGGATGGAAACCGTCGACGACTTTGCCGAGGCCGACCTTTTCAGCAAACAGCGGCTCGACCTGGAAATGACCGCCATGCGTGAAAGCGACTACTACGCCGCGCTCAGCCAGTTCTTCCGTCCGCTCCGGGTCATGACCTGGATCACCGCCGCGCTGGTGGCGGCAGGTGCCGTCTTCGGTGGCCTCAACACCCTCTATGCCGCCTTCGCCTCCCGCATCCGGGAGTTGGCCACCCTCCAGGCCATCGGCTTCGCCCGCCGTTTCATCCTCCTCAGCCTGATCCAGGAAAGCCTGCTGGCCTGCCTCACCGGCACCCTGCTGGCCTCGGTGCTCGCCCTGCTCCTGTTGGACGGCCGGACGATTCCCTTTTCGATCGGCGCCTTCACGATTGCCATCACCCCGCAGATCGCCTGCGCGGGCTTGCTAACCGGCCTGCTGCTGGGCATTCTCGGTGCCCTCCCGCCGGCCTTCCGCTGCCTCAAACCCGCCCTCCCCACCGCTCTCCGCTCATCCTGAATCCCACATCTGAAATCTGAAATCTGAAATCCAACACCGACCACCATGAAAACAACGACACTCCTGCTGCTCCCCGCCATCTGCCTCTGCCTTGCCAACTGCGAGCGCAAACCTGCCGCCACCACCGCTGCCGCCACCCAAGCCCCGACCACCGAACTCGACTCGTTCTTTGTCGCCGCCGCTCCCGCCTCACCGGGCGAGATCCACATCGTCCGCACCACCGCCAAACCCGGCGATGCCGTCACCCTCACCGGCCTCGTCATGGGCCGTGACACTCCCTTCGTCGAGGGGCGCGCCGCGTTTATCCTCGGTGACCGCAGTGTCATCACCCCGTGCAATGCCGTCCCCGGCGACAACTGCGAAACCCCATGGGACACCTGCTGTGATACCCCCGAGGACAAGCAGCGCGCCACCGCCACCATCCAACTCGTCGGCGCCGATGGCCGCGTGCTCAAACAAGGGCTCAAGGGCGTCAAGGGCCTCACCGAGCTGAGCACCGTCACCCTCACCGGCACTGTGGACAAGGCCTCCACTCCCCAAGCGTTGATCATCAACGCCACCCAGCTCCACGTCGCCAGCCAATAGACCCGCCGGGGCGTCGGCATGCTGCCGACTCTGTGAGGCCGACATTCTGTCGGCCGGACCCAGTCGACAAGATGTCGACGCTCCGTATTCTGCAGACAGGCTCTAAGGCTCTGGTCAAAGACTAGCCTTTCGCATGGCGACAATAAGGTCGCCGCTCCTTATGAGGCCGGCCAGCGTTCTGGAATCAGCGACATCTTCATCTTGTGTCTTGTGTCTTGGAGCGCAGCGGTCTTGAGTCTCCAACCGAAACACTGAAACACTGCCTACGCCAGTTCCGCGCGTAGCATCCGGTATGATCGATAGGACAAGCCGCCGTCCACCAAGGCCTGATAGACCCGCGAGCCCTTCACCCCGGCGAAATCGCGGCCCAAGCCATGGAGAAACTTCGGCAGCTTGCGGACCAGCATTTCCTCCGAACGGGCGGTGTTGAACTCCATCCCGCGCACCACCTCAGGGCCGATCTCGCGCCACCCGGCCACCCGCAGCGGGCCTGCGGCGATCGCCGCCTCCCAGGGCTCGATCGACTCGGCAAAGCGGAAGTCCGCATAGAGAAACTGCCCGCCCGGCCGCAACACCCGCGCCACCTCCGCCAGAAACCGCGGAAAATCCGGATAGCAATGCGAGGCTTCCACATTGATCACCACATCGAACGACTCGTCCGCGAACGGCAGCATCCCCGCATCCCCTTGGACGAAATCCAAGCCGGCCAACTGATGGCGTTTCCGACAGAATTCGATCCCCGCCGGGTTCAAATCCAACCCGGTGTAGGCTGCGGGACGAAACGTCCGCGTGAGATAGGAGGCTCCACCGCCATGCCCGCAACTGACTTCCAGCACCTTCCTCCCCAGCAGTTCCGCCTGCGAACCCACATGATGATAGAGTTGGACACAGGCCCGGTCCCGTTCGTCGGCTGGTGACAACTCAATCCCCATCGGCGGAGCCGTTTCATAAGCGTAGTTGAGAAACACCACCTCCTCCGCCTGTAGTTGGCGTGTTAGAAACGGATACCACAATTTCCAGATCCCCTTGCGCAGGGTTTGATTGGCTAGCAAGCGGTCAATGAGGGGCATGCCCCAGCAAACACCCGGAAACCACCTGCGGCCAGCCAAAAATCCCGGGTTGCGTTTGCACGGGTTTGGGGCCATCTTGCCCGCGCCATCATGACCGCCCCGCTCTCCCCAGCATCCCAGCAAGACGCGCGCCTCTGGGCGTTCGCGCTGGGGCTGTCGCTGGCGCTCAATGCCCTGCTCATCCTGCTGGCGGGCATTTCCATCCTTCAGCTCGAAAAGCACCGGCCCAAACCCGACCTCGCGGCGAAATCCACCGAAACCGTCCGCATCATCGCTCCGGAACTGGCACCCGCCCTGCCCCCCGCCGACCCGGCGCTCGCTCCGCTGGCCGCCGACCGCACCCCGTTTACCCGGACTTCCGTCGACCAACTCGCCGCCCGGCCGGACCAACCGTCCCACATTGGCGAGCGCAACACCCTGGCCACCAGCGATGCCACCCCGGACCCCACCGCCTTGCGCCGCCCCGCCCAGGCCGGCGTCGATCCCCTCTACGACGGCCACATCGAAACCACTGAAAGCCGCTATCAGGACGGCAAACTCATCCCGGACGCCCCACTCAGCCCGGATCCGCCCGCCCCGCCCATGCCACCGGTCCCACCCGTGCCGGACCTGCCGCCCGCCCCACCGGAATCCGCCAGCCGTGGCCAGGAAACCACCACCCCGGGCATCGGCGAGGAAATGATCACCCCGCCCCCGCCCGAGCGGCTCGCCACCAGTTCCCAACCGGTCGATATCCCGGTCCCCAGAAAAACCCTCGACGCCCCCCCCAAGCCGGCTCCCGAGGAACTCCCCAAGGAGGGCATGCCGGACGCTCTCCCCGGTCCCGATGACCTCAAGGAAAGCCAACCCGCCACCCCGCCGAAACCGAGTGTGAAAGAACCCGCGTTCCGAGGTTATCAACGCAAGACCGCCCTCCGCGGATCGATCTCCCGCGGCGGTCGCAGCGCGTTGGACGTGGAGGATTCCCCGCTCGGCCGCTATCAGGCGGTCATCAGCCGCGCCGTGGAACTCGAGTGGCAGCGCAACTGCGTCCGCTACCGTGATTTCATCACGCCCGGGTATCTAACCGTCCGTTTCTTCGTCGACCCCGCAGGCAAGGTGAAAAGCGTGGATTTCGTCGGCACCATGCAGACCGGCCAGCAGCAGAAGGGATTCACCCTCAACGCGATCCGCGATGCGGCCATCCCAGGGATGCCTCACGAACTCCGCAAGGACTTCAAGGACGAAAACCTCGAGCTGATCTTCAATTTCTACTTCTAACAATCCTCTGCCACCACCTCCGAATCGACCGCATGTCCCCATTCGCCCTTTTCCCGCCCGCCGCCCTACCCTCCCCCGCCGCCGCCATCCAAGCCGTTTGGTCGTTTTTCGAACGCGGCGGCCTGTTCATGCTGCCGCTGGCCCTCTGCTCGATCATCGGGATGATGGCCATCCTCTACAAATTCCTCTCGCTGTCACGCAACCGGGTGATCCCGCCAGGCCTCTCCCGCGACGTGGAGGCCTTCGAGCGGCGGATCCACGACGGCGACTCGGAACCGGTCCTCCGCCGCTTCCAGGGAGGCCAAAGCACCCTCGCCCGCCTGTGCTCGGTCGCCCTCAAACATCGCGGCAAATCCCTCACCGAAATCACCCAGTCCGTCGAGTCCGCCGCCCGCGAGGAAGCCGTCCACCTGCACTCCGGCATCGGGGTTCTCGACGTGGTCATCACGGTCTCCCCCCTGCTCGGCCTGCTCGGCACAGCCTCCGGCCTGGTCGTCATCTTCGAGGGCCTGGGCGAGACCACCGACCACGTCGCCATCGCCCGCGGCATCGCGGTGGCCCTCAACACCACCATCTTCGGGCTGGCGATCGCCGTCCCCTGCGTGATCGCCCACAGCTACTTCATCCGCCGCATCGAGATGCTCACCGCCCGCCTCGAAGGACTCATGGGCGACCTCGTCCACGTTCTCAACAACAAGGAGTCCCGGTCCGCATCCGCAGACCCGGCCGCCCCGCCGGTCCTCCCCGCCGCCGACCACTGACGCGCGCCTCCCATGCAATTCCACCGCCCCACCCGCAGTCTCCGGCAGTTGCCGATCGTTTCGATGATCGACATCCTGTTCATCCTGCTGATCTTCTTCATCGTCTCCACCCAGTTCAAAAAACCCCGCAATGTCCTCCGGATTGAGTTGCCCACCGTGCGCGAGGTCCCCTCGGAGAGGGTCACCGACGCCCGTTCGGTGATTGCCGTGGATGCCTTTGGCAACGTCACCCTGGACGGCCTCAAGGTGCCCGATGGGCTCCTGGAGGCGTATCTCATCGCCTACCAGCGACAAAACCCCGGCCGCAAGCTCGAACTCGAAGCCGACCGCAAACTCCCGTTGGAACGGCTCCTCGCCGTCTGGGATTCCCTGCTCAAGGCCGGCATCCAGATCAAGGACGTTCCCGCCCGCATCCGGCTGCCGGAACCTTGAATTCCACCACCCCACCAGATGCGGCCGCAAAACGCCTGATTATCAACATCTGGTGGTTGTTTTCGGTTTTTTCCCTAACATCTGCTTTTTTCGATTGCCGCCGCCGGGATTCTTCCCTAATTCCTCCGGTGTCGCGTACGGCCACATCGTGACTTGTCGAAATTCTCCCTCAACTTCTCATTTTTCCCGCTCCATTCGCTCATCATGATTTCCCGGATTTTCTCCCTAAGTGCCGCCGCGTTGGTGTTCTTGCTTGCCAGTTGTGGCAACTCGGGTCTCGCCATTCTTCCCAAATCAGCAATCGGCAGCGGATCCGGCGGCTTGTTCGGCTCCGGCGACAGCTACCCCACCGCCAAACCCTCCGCCAAGACCCTTGCCGCAGCCGCCACCAAGCAGAAGGACCGGCACAACATGCCGGTTTACACCTATGCCGACCGCACCCGTCTGGTTCGCACCACCGCCTACACCTGTAGCGAATCCGACCACCTGATCTACGGCAACAGCAACGCCACGGGAACCCCGCTCCGTTACACCAACCGCGTCCGCAGCGCGGCCGCCGACTGGTCGTTCTATCCGGTGGGCACCGTCTTCCGCATCGCCGGCCTCCCCCAACTGTATGTGGTCGATGACTACGGCTCCGCGCTCACCACCTCCGGCACGATCGACATCTACACCCCCAACAAAAGCTCAATGAAAAACTGGGGCAGGCGGGATGTGGAAATCACCATCGTCCAGTGGGGATCATTCAACCGCAGCGCGGAAATTCTCAGCAAACGCACCGGCTACAACCACTGCCGCCGGATGTTCGCCAACCTGATCCGCCAACGGCCGGACCTCGTCCGCTTTGTCTCCCGATAACCGGCATCTTTCACCCCAACAGGGGGAAGTGGGGCCAGGAAGTGGGGCCAGGGGGGGAGTGGAACCAGTCCTTTATTCTTGGAATTTTGCAAATGAAAAATGGTTGCCCATGAGAACCCATGCCTGGATCCGCCAGCCGTGGCTGCCGCATACCTGCCCCAGCCACTGGAGGAACGACCGATGGTCCTCCTTGCCGGTGAAAATCCGCTGACACCCCCGCCGCCACGCGCCATTAGATGATAGACCGCGCCCGGATATTGGAATCTCAATTGCCTTGCCATGCGCAAACTTCGCCCTCGGAAATTCAAATACCAACCAGAAATTAAAAGAATAAAGGACTCCAATCCGCGCCCCTCTCGCGAGGGGCGACCACAAAGGCAAGTCTGCGGTTGTTGCTATTGCGGGTTTCAATCCGCGCCCCTCTCGCGAGGGGCGACTCGCCAACGGAGCGATCACCCTCGCCAAGATGGCGTTTCAATCCGCGCCCCTCTCGCGAGGGGCGACCCTCGCCCGCGCCGTCCACCGCTCCACCTCCGGGGTTTCAATCCGCGCCCCTCTCGCGAGGGGCGACCTGGCCGGCTTGCGGCGAAAATATAGCCGGCGATGTTTCAATCCGCGCCCCTCTCGCGAGGGGCGACATGATACCGGCTCCGTAGGCAGTGCTCCAGAATTGTTTCAATCCGCGCCCCTCTCGCGAGGGGCGACCGGATGTCGAGGCCGTAGGGATGCGCGGATGCGCGGTTTCAATCCGCGCCCCTCTC
>JAIPKB010000283.1 GCA_021733795.1 Akkermansiaceae bacterium
GCGGATTCCAGCCGCATTCCTTATGCCGAACTCGCCGCCAGACTCGACATGACCGAGGGTGCCGCGCGGGTGGCGGCGCATCGCCTGCGGAAACGTTACCGCGCACTGCTGACCGAAGCAATCTCCCGCACGCTGTCCTAGCCCGGGGCGGTGGAACAGGAGATGCGGGCGCTTTTCGCCGCACTCGCCGGATGAAAAAACCATGTAACGTTCCTCCCGCGATGTGGTTGAGGAAAGGAGAACCCCGAGCAACCATGACCGATACCCAGCCCACTCCAACTTGTCCCGACTGCGGCGCACCGCTTGCGGCGGATTCTCCCCAGGCACTCTGTCCCGCGTGCCTGATGCGTCAGGCCCTTGCTTCGCGCACCATGCCCGATCCCGACCCGGAACCGCATTCCACTCCACCGCCCACACCCGGGGAGATGGCGGACAAATTCCCGCTGTTCGAGATCACCGAGTGCCTCGGTCGCGGCGGGATGGGAGTGGTTTACAAGGCCCGCCAGAAATCGCTCGACCGCTGGGTGGCGATCAAGATTCTGGCCCCCGAGCGGGTCGGAGAGAAGCGGTTTTCCGAACGCTTCGCCCGCGAGGCGAAGACGCTGGCCAGCCTCAACCATCCCAATATCGTCACTGTTTTCGATTACGGTGAAACCGACGGACTCTTCTACATCGTGATGGAGTTCGTGGATGGTGTGAACCTCCGCGACCTGCTTCGCGATGGGAAGCTCGACCCCGAACAGGCCCTCGCCATCGTCCCGCCGATCTGCGAGGCGCTGCAATACGCCCACGACAATGGCATCGTCCACCGCGACATCAAACCGGAGAATCTGCTGCTGGACCGCGACGGCCGGATCAAGATCGCGGACTTCGGCATCGCTGCGCTGGTCGGCACGCGCGGTGAGCAGTCCGGCACGCCACCCTACATGGCTCCCGAGCAAGGGGAACCCTCAAGCGGGATCGACCACCGGGCCGATATTTACGCCCTCGGCGCGGTCCTTTACGAGATGCTGACCGGCGAGCGTCCCGGCACTCCGCTGCAACCACCATCCCAGAAAGTGCAGGTCGATATCCGCATCGACGACATCGTGCTCCGGGCCCTGAGCAAGGAACCCGAGCGCCGCTACCGCACCGCGGATGAATTTCGCACCATGTTGGAAACAGTGGTCTCCACTCCAGCCCCGCCGGCGCTTGCCACCCCGGCCTCACCCGCTCCGCGGCCACCAATTTCTTCCGCAATGCCCCTCGATCCCCGATGGAGCCGGGTAGCGGCCATCCTGATGATGATCCTCGGTGCGATCAACATCGCCGCGACAGTGCTTTCCCTCGTCATCCTTCCGATCATCTACGGGGGGATCATGGAAATGGTCTACTCCGGCCTCGGAGATACCCGGTTCGGCGGCGCCCTCGGTGACATCCCCCCCTGGTTCAGATTGTCCCTGATCATCCTCGCCACCCTCTTGAGCACCGCCGCGTCGATCCTCGCGATTGTCGGCGGCCGGCACATGTTCAAGGGAAGTTCCCGCAACTGGGCCATCACGGGGGCCGTGGCCTGCTGCCTCATCAAGCTCTGGTGGCCACTCGGCCTTGCGGTCGGCGTATTTGCCATTGTGGTTCTGCTCATGGACAAGGAAACGGCTCCGGAGGCATTAATGCCCGGCCGCACTCCAGGCGTGATCCCGACAAAACCCTCCGGGCCATCCTCGAGACTCTCCGGCATGGCCGTCACGGGAGCCGTGCTGCAAGCCCTCTTTGTGGGCCTCATCGGCCTCATTCTGCTCTATCTCAGCCTTTCGGCGATCCTCAACATGGGCGGCGTCCCGAGTGTCGCACACCTCGAAGCCCCGGAATTGCCGGAAGCTGGTTCGGTCGTCGCAGCCAGTAAAGTAGCAAGACCTGTTGCTGTTGGTGGTTTCGCGTTGGCTTTCCCATTACTTCCGATGATCTTCTTCTCGGTTCCGGGCTGTATTCTCGGATGGATCGCGGCGGGGCGGATCCGGGCGTCTCAAGGTCGCCTCCGGGGCATGGGCTTCGCGACCTTCGCCGCCATGGTTCCGGTGGTTCTGCTGACGACCGCTATCTTGGCTGGAGCGGGAGCCATGGTGCTTCATATCTTCCTTGGCAAGCATATGGATATCGGCAACCAACTGGTTTTCGACAAGATCACCCTGATCCTCATCGTCACGGCAATCTGCCTCACCGGCCTCGCCCTCTTGGGTTTGATCCTTGGTTTCTGCTTCCGATATCTCAGAGGAACACCGGCAGCGCCCCGCCGGAGACGACGTCTGGTGGTCGCGTCGGCACTGGCCATCCTGTGGATTGCCCTTGGTGTGCTCCTCTGGCTTCAGCGCCCCCGGCAGGTCGATGCATGCCTTTCTTCCTCCACACTATCGGCTTGTAACATTGGCTGCCATTTTGGTAAGAACACGGTGTGACGCATGAGAGTCGAGGATCGGGGGCCGGGCGTGCGGGGTTTCCCGTGACGCGGTGGTCGGTGGTGGCCGCGGCGGCGGACGGCGACACCGCGGTGGCCGGCGAGGCGCTGGAGCGGCTGTGCGGGGATTACTGGTATCCGCTCTACGCGTTTGCGCGGCGGAGCGGGCACCCGGCGGACGATGCGAAGGATCTGACCCAGGGGTTTTTTGCGGTTCTGCTGGAACAGGGATGGTTGGGGGATGTGGATCGGCGGAAAGGAAAACTGCGGACGTTTTTGCTGACCGCCTTTCGGCGCTTCATGGCGAAGGAATGGCGGCGGATGCAGGCGGAGGTCCGGGGCGGCCGGGTTGCAATGGTGTCCTTGGAGGAGGATGCGGAGAGCCGCTATGCCGTGGTGCGGGTGGAAATGCCGGCGGAAGAACTCTATGATCGGCAGTGGGCGCTGACTTTGATCGAGCGCACGCTCGCGGCTTTGGAAAGCGAGTTCGCGCAGGCGGGCAAGCCGGAGGATTTTGCGGTGCTGAAGGACACCCTGATGGCCGAGCGCGGGGGCGTTGACTACGCGGCATTGGCCGGTTCCCTGGCGCTCAACGAGGGGGCGGCCAGGGTGGCGGTGCATCGCTTGCGCAAGCGCTTCCGCACGCTGTTTCGGGGAGAGGTGGGGCGGACGCTGGCGGCGGGGGAGGATATTGAGGAGGAAATGCGGTATTTGGCACGGGTGTTGGCGTAACAAGTGGAACGAACCGGGTAAGAAAAGATTGAGATGAATGATCAAACGAAGATTTGCCCCCAGTGCTCCGAGCCCCTGACCCGCGAGGCTCCCGGAGGACTGTGCCCGCGTTGTGTGATGAAGATGAATCTGCTTCCGGACACCATGCCGGGCACGCCGGGAGCGATCCCGACGGTGGCTGACCTGGCCCCGCATTTCCCTCAACTGGAAATTATCGAGTGCCTCGGTCGCGGGGGAATGGGGATCGTGTACAAGGCGCGGCAACCTCAGCTTGACCGCTTGGTGGCCCTCAAGATCCTGGCCCCGGAGCGGGTGGATGATGTGCGCTTCGCGGAGCGCTTCCGGCGGGAGGGAGTGTCGCTGGCACGGCTGGATCACCCGAATATCGTAACGGTCTTCGACACCGGGGAAGCCGGAGGGTTCTACTATCTGCTCATGGAGTTTGTGGATGGCTTGAACCTGCGGGAGGCGATCGCGGGCGAGAAGATGCCGGCGCGGGAGGCGCTGGCGATTGTGCCGCTGATTTGCGCCGGATTGCAATATGCCCACGAACAGGGCGTGGTGCACCGCGACATCAAACCGGAGAACATCCTGCTGGATAAAAAGGGCCGGGTGAAGATCGCGGATTTCGGGGTGGCGAAGTTGGTCTGCGGACCCGAGGACGCGGCGGCCGGCACGGCGGCATCGGCCAATCACGATCCGGGGCTGACCTTGGGCGGAAAACTGGGCACCCCGCAATACATGGCACCCGAGCAGGAGGCAAAGTCGGGCTTGGCCGATCACCGGTCCGACATCTATGCGCTCGGGGTGGTGTTTTACGAGATGCTGACCGGCGAACGTCCCGCGAAAGATGTCATCGCGCCATCCAGAAAAGTGCAAATTGATGTTAGAATTGATGAGATCGTGCTGCGCGCGCTGGAAAAGGAGCCCGCGAAGAGATATCAGACGGCGGGGGAGTTTCGGACGGTGGTGGAGACGGTGGCGACCTCCGCCCGGGGTTCAGAGGACAGCGTTCGAGATCCCTTCAGTTCGAGGAACCTGCGGCGCCGCAAGGGATCGGCACCCTCCCGCCCCGAAATGGAACCGCGCTTCTCGCGACTGGCCATTGTGGGTGCGTGTTCGGCGATGGTCTTGCCGCTCGGCCTTGTGCTCAATCAGTTTGCAGCGCTTGCCACTGCGGGAACTGATGGCGTTTGGCACCTAGTGGGAGGGGCTCCGGGAATGCCAATGATGGCACTCGGATTGGCTTCCATGATTGGCACGACGATTCTCGGCTGGATCGCCGTCTCCCAAATCCGCCGTTCAGCAGGGCGGATTCATGGTCTTGAATTGGCGGTGTTCGACGGTTTGCTGGTTCCGGTTTTGATGCTCGGCGCCCTGTGGTGGGTTCTTTGGTATAGTCTATTGGATTGGGCGTTCCCCTTGCTTCAAATGCTTGGAATCCACAAGCCCAGCGCAGCATTTTCCCTCATCGTATGGATCCCCTGGCTTGCGATCAGCATCTGGACCGGTATCCGGGCAACACGCAAAGTGTGGCGCATGCTGACTCAAGCGTCGAAGGGTGAAACCCAATCCACCCTATCGCCCATAACCCATGTCGGGATTGCGAAGACTCCCCGCAAGGACCGAATGGTGCTTTCCGGAGTCGGCATCTCGGTCGCCGTTCTAATGACACTGCTTTCACTATTCTTCTGGATACAGCGTCCCCGAATGATCGATGAATATGGAATTTCCGCCGACTCCCCGGACGGGATGTTCAGCGCGGATGGCTACACATGGCATGAGATGCGGGTCTTTGGTGGAGATCGCACGTTCTACAGGTTCGTGGTGCAAGGTCGGGGCGGCGCGGTGTCCGAGCGATGGGAGGTGCCGGTTCCCTACGACAAGCTGGCCACGAACTACCTCCTCCTGTCCATCGACGAGATCCTCTTCGGCAAACACGGTAGCATCGTCTGGTCCGATGACAGCAAGCGGGTTTCCTTCCGGGTCAATGGCATCGAAGTGTCCGCCTTCAATGTCACGGACCGCAGCCACTCGTCGCCAGCCGTCCCTTCGAGATCAGAAACTCCGGAGACGCCAAGCTTCGGTCCCATCCTTGAGCGATCCATTCTCTCCGAGAACGCCGACGCGCACGGATTGGTGTTCTACCGCTTCAAGGACAACAAAGTGGTGAAGCCGCCCTTCTCGCTAACGTTGCGACCCAATCAGTTTCATTTCGTGGAACTCACACCCGAATTGCGGGAGTGGATCAAAAGCGAGGGAATGGATGTTCTGTTTCACTTGGAGTCGGAGAGTTGGGCAATGATGACTTTGGAGATGCAGGAGGGTTTCGTGGGTCAACCGGCTGAATGGGACACGATTCCTGCCGCGAAGGCCACCACCCTATTTGCGGCAAGGGATGCCCGGGGTCAGGTGCGCCGTGAAGTGCCCGCCTCTAGCGCCAACCGCGATTATTCCGGATTTAGCAGTGTCAATGCATTCCGCACCCGCGACAACCTCATTGGTGTTTACCAGCTACGCACCTTCAAGGACGATTCCGGTCACGGCGTGATGATTCGCTACAAGCTGGTGAAAACCGTTTCGTCTGAAGAGCAGGCTACGTCTTCAAGACAAACCATGCCCGGCGTCTTGCCGACATCAGCAGCTGACCGCATTGAACTGCTGGCCTTGGCAAACTATCCCACGGCCGGCAGTCCTTGGTGGACACCTGAAGGGCGTGCCCTCACCGAGCCCCCGGTGGATCCGACAGATATTGATATCCGCAGCTATCACGATGAGAATCACATCTGGCTTACCGCTATCTTCCGGGTGCCCGGCGGGCTGGATACTGTCCTGGGTGGGGATTCCATTCAGCGAGCCGACGATGGCAGGTGGCTTTGGGCGGGACGACAGTTCCACCATGGCCAGCCTGTGGACGATCTGGCGGCTTTGGCCATCGCCTTCCCCGCAGATGAAAAGCAGGCGGATTTGGCCATACGGCTAGCGCATGGCGCATGGCGCACGACAGCCATGGTGGACGCGGGACCGCTGTTGGCCAAGGGAGAAATCTCCCAGGGTGACAGCGTATTGCGGATCAAAGACCAGTCGGCTGGCGACCTGACTGTAACGGTGGAACATTCTCAAACAAACGTGCAGGCAAGAGTAGCCATCCAACGGGGCGAACAGACTGTCTTTGCTGAACCAGTCTATGGGGCGGCTCAGGGAACGGTCGGGGCCCGCATCGTGGCGTGGCGGTTCAAGGGCGTTGAATCAGATGGCATCGACCGGTTCATCCTGCAGACCCGGCCCAGCGAACGGGTTGAGTTCCGCAACGTGGCGCTGCAACGGGGCTTGCCCCCTTCAACCAATGCCGCCGGGGAATCCATTCCCGCCTTTGGTTCTGGCGACAGCGTGCTCATCTGGCATTGGGACATGGCCACGGAACCGTTGACGGTGTATGTCATGGAGGATCGGATCTTTCATGACCCCGCACCCTTGCTGGCACGCCTCGCCGGTCTTTACCGGCAGCAACCGTTCTCCGCGGTGCCGGTCCGGCTTGGCCCGGCCGGTTGGGCGGAGGCGGAAGGGCGCAAGGTGGTGCGCGAACTGGAAAACGCGT
>JAIPKB010000018.1 GCA_021733795.1 Akkermansiaceae bacterium
CAACCGCCTTCTGCGGAAGCTTCGGTGACGACCATGCAGAGACCGGTCTTTTTCACCGAGGTGATGATTGTTTGCTGGTCGAGGGGCCACAGGGTGCGCGGGTCGATGACCTCGCAGGAAATCCCTTCCTCTTCGAGTTGCGCGGCCGCCTTGAGTGCGAAGGACACCATCCACGAGGTGGCGACGATGGTGAGGTCCCGGCCGGTCCGTTTGACATCGGCCTGGCCGAGGGGAATGAGGTATTCCTCTGCCGGCACCTCGCCCTTGTCGAAGTAGAGGGACTTGTGCTCGATGAACACCACCGGATTGTCATCGCGGATCGCAGACTTGAGCAGTCCCTTCACATCGTAGGGCGTCGAGGGCATCACCGTGATCAGCCCGGGAATATTCACGAACCAGTTCTCCAGACTTTGCGAGTGTTGCGAGGAATTGCGCCGACCGGCCCCGCCCTGGGTTTTGAAGACCATCGGCAGCTTGACCTTGCCGTTCGAGAGTTGGTGCCACTTGGCGGCGTGGTTGACGATCTGGTCCATCGCGATCGAGATGAAGTCGATATACATGATCTCCACAATGGGCCGCATCCCCATCGCGGCCGCGCCAACCCCGCAACCGGCGAGCGCGGCTTCCGAAATGGGGGTGTCCTTGAGCTGGTCCGTCCCGAATTTCTCGAGCAGGCCGCGTGACGAGCGGTAGAGGCTTCCCCACCGACCGACATCCTCGCCGATCAGAAAGACGTTTTTGTCGCGGGTCATTTCCTCCTCGTAGGCTTGGCGGATCGCTTCTCCAAAAGTAATTATAGGCATCTGTCGTTGGTGGTTCCAGGTTGTATGCGGAATGGATTTCGTAGCGGTTCGATCGTTTGTCAGAGAGTGAGCGCCAGCGGACCTCTCACCTGCGGGGCGTTCGCCAGCGGGATCCCGACGTGATCGATGGCACACTCCAAGGTGGGGAATTCCTGTTGCAGGGCCCACTTCTCGAGAGTTGCCAGTTTTTCGACGATGGCCTGCTCCATGGCCTCCAGTTCGGCGGGGTCGGTGCCACCGTCGAGCAGCTTTTTCTTGGCGCGCACCAGCGGTTCGTGCTGCCGGGCCTCGACGACTTCCGCGGGGTCGCGGTAGGTCGCTTCGGGATCGCCCACGTAATGCCCCCGGATCCGGTAGGTCACCGCCTCGATCAGGACCGGGCCCTGGCCCTTGCGGCACAGTTCGATCGCCGCGTCGGCGGCGCGGCGTGATTCCTCCACATCGTTGCCATCCACCGTGATCTCCTCAAGACCGTATCCGCGGGCGCGCATCGAGATCCGCTCGCAGGACACGAACTCCTTCACCGGCATCGCTTCCGCATACTGGTTGTTCTCGCACACGAACACCACCGGCAGTTTCCAGATGGCGGCCAGATTCATCGCTTCGTGAAAGGTTCCGTGGTTCGAGGCCCCGTCGCCAAAAATACACATGCAGACCTGGCCGGACTGCCGCTGCTTCATCGCCAGGCCGAAGCCGGTCGCGAGTCCCAGATTGCTGCCGACCACTGAGCCGCAGTAGAAATGGTTCTCGACTGCGATGAACTGCATCGCCCCGCCCACCCCGCCGCTGCAGCCGGTGCGCCGGCCCATCATCTCGGTCAGGACCCCTTCCAACGAGCATCCTTTGGCCACGGCGTGGCAATGCGCCCGGTGGGTGGAGAGCAGCACGTCGTCGGGTTTCAGGGCTCCGCAGAACCCCACCGCCACCGCTTCCTGACCCTCGTAGGGGTGGTAGCCCGAGTAGATGAGGTCCTTCTTTTTGAGATCCATGCACTGCTGGTCAAACAGCCGCAGCAGGAGCATCTCGTCGTAGAATTTTCTAAGTTCGTTCATCAGGGTTGTTCGGCTGTTTCAATGGCAATGACCCGCACCGGGCAGGAATCCAAACCTTCGACCGGCAGCGGCAGGATGATCATTTCGAACCGGGTTGACCGGAGTTGGTCCAGGTTGGTTAGCGACTCAACCATCGCCACGTTGTGCTCGAAGAGCATCACGTGCACCGGTTGGTCGTCCCGGCCCCGGACTTCGAGGCCGGTGGCATCGGTGGCGATGGTGTGGATGCCGATCTCTTCCACCAGATAGTGGGTGGCCTCCAGCGAGAGCACCGGGCGGTCGTGCGCCTGCGGCGTCTTCCACAGCTTGTGCATGTCCGTCCGGATCACCGCGATGTCGCCTTTGCGCACTTCCACCCCGGAATCGAGGATTTCCTGCCGGGTGATCTCCTCGTCCTTCTGCTTGTGCGAAAAATCAAACAGCACGGCCTCGCCGATCAGGCGCTCAAGGGGATAGTCCGCAGCGCTCTTGCCCTCCTTGAGGTGGTGATAGGGGAATTCCACATGGGTGCCGACGTGCGAGCTCATTTTGACCTCTTGGATGATATACCAAATGTCCGCTCGGCGCTGGATGGCATGCGTGCTCGCCCGCGCGGTCTTCGCCATGACTTCGTCGGCATTGAAGGTCTCGATCTCGAGCGGAAACTCCTCCTTGCCCGGAACCATCCGGTGGCTCAACTCAACCATCCGTCCTGATTTTAAAATGCTCATAAAGGTTCTTGTTCCGGGTTATCAGGCGGTGGCGACCTCCCGCAGCGCGGCGGACTCGGGAAACAGCGTAGGGTCGGTTAGAAACGGCAGCGCGGAAAGACGGTCGCGGATTGCCTGATAGGTCACCTTTTCGTTCAACTCGGGGAGTTGGCAGAGGTCCGCGGCCTGGAGCACGGTCAAGGGCAGCCGCTCCGGGTAGTTGGTGTTGAACACAGGCCGTCCCGCGCCCTGTGCCATCTCGTAATACATCGCTCCCTTGCGGATCTTGAACGGGTCGTAACAGCCCTTCATGCCGTCCATGACAGCATAGGAGAAGACCAGCGGCTCGGGACCGGGATTGATCTGCAGATGCCCGTAATCCGGCGGCACCACGAAGGTTTCGCCCTCCCGCACCTCGACCATCACCGCGTCCTCGACTTTCTCGAACGGCGGACTCGCCTTCTGCAACAGGAAATGCCCGACTCCGGAAAGCACGGTGTAGATTTCCGGCGTGCCCATGTTGCACGGCTGGACGGGCGGGTGGAACTGGCCGGAACTCTTGACATACTCGCCGCTGAAGACGCCGGGCACGAAGATCACGATGCCGTAGGCCACGTTCGCCTTCGCCCACAACGGCGCGTCCTCCCGCAAGTGCAGCGCCGAGGTGTAGCGGTAAACCACCTGATCCTCCTCCTGGATCGGGTTGGCCCACACCTCCTTGAGGTCGTGCAGCTTGCGCACGCAATACGAGGGATCATTCAATCCCTCCCCGAGGATCAGCTCACATGTTTGCGTATCGAATTTCACCGGCAATCCGCAGGCGTTCTGAAGGTCCTTGATCATTGTTTGTCGTTGGTTTGTTAGGCAAGGTGGGTTAGATTGATGGGTTACTCCCCGACACTCCCGCCGAGGGTTTGGAGAAAGCGCGCCACCTCCGCTCCGTCGAGGATGCGGTGGTCGGCCGTGACGGTCAACTCCATGACCCGGGCCGCAACGAGACGGCCCTCCGGGTCGGTCCGCACTGTGGTCCGTGGTCCACCCACGCCCATGATGGCACCCTGCGGCGGGTTGACCAGCGGCGTGAAGCGGGTGACGCCGAACATCCCGAGATTGGTGATGGTGAAGGTGCCGTCCGCGAAATCACCCATCGCCAGGCGCTTGGCCGCCGCCCGGGACGCCAGCTCCTTCAGCGCCACGCCCGTCTCCGCCACCGAGAGTGTCTCGGCCTTGCGGATCACCGGTGCCACCAAACCATATGGCGTGTCCATCGCCACCGCCATGTTGACATGCTCGGGCTGGATCGCGGCGTCCTCGTCAAACCGGCTGTTCATGCGCGGATGCCGGCCCAGCGCCCGCGCCGCCAGCCAGATCAGCAGGGCCGTGACGCTCACCCGCCGGTCTTCCTCTTCAATCTCCGCATTGATCCTGCTACGCCGGGTCGCCAGTTGATCTGCATCCAGCTCCCAGCTCACCGAGAACTGGGGGATCTCCCGCGCGCTCTGCAGCATCCGCTTGGCCATCGTCTTCTGCACCATGCTCAAAGGCACCCGCAGCGGCCCGGGTTTCCCACCCGTATCCGCTCCTTCATCCGCTTTGCTTTGTATGGCCGACTCAGTGCTCATCCGCGCCAAGCTAGGACAGGATCTGACGACCGTCAATAACATTCGACAAAATAATGATACTCCGCGCCCTGGTGGAGGGGGTGCATGAAAGTCGCGCTGGCTTTCATGGTTGGACGGGCACCATGGTGGCGCGCACCCGGACCAGGAGGGTCGGGGGAGCCGGAGCGGTGGGGGAGGGCAGGGGGAGCCGCCAGGTGACGGTGGCGAAAGTGCCGTCCCCGGACGAGGCCACCCGCTCGGGGATGAATGGCACCCAGGTGGTCCCGTCGTCGGAACTCTCGCAGTCGATGGCGAGGTCGAGGGCGGGACTGCGATAGCGGCTGGTCAGTTCCAGGAACTCTCCGACGCGCTGCATCGTCAGGCCGGCCGGGGCATCAAGGAGGCGGGGATTGGTGCCAAAGGCGTACTCTGCGAAGTTGCCGCGGCCGTCGAGATCGGGATCGGCGTCCGGAGCGGCAAGGAGCGGGTCGGCGATCTCGCTCGCACTGAAGTGACTGTTGAGCCAGCCTGCGAACTGTTGCAGGACGTCCGGGCCGTTCGGATCGCCGGGGGTGCCGCCCAGCGGGCTGCCGATGCCCCAGCTGGTGGCGAGGTCCCAGTGGTCCCAGGGTGCGGAGTGATCGAGAATGACCAGCGCGTAGCCGCTGCCGTCGGTGGCGGGGAACCAGCGGTCGTGGTAGGTGAATTTCAGGATGTTCTCGCCGACCGCATCGTGGAGTTGGAGCAATTCTCCGTCGTTGCTGAGGCGGCCGGTGTACTGGCCGGCGATGCGGGCGGGCGGATCACTGCCGTATCGCAGGGCGAAGGCCGCGGCATCCGCCACCACCAGGATGTGCGCCCCGGAGGCGAGGAAGGTGTTGGCCGGAAAGACAAAGTCGACGCCCGCCACGAAGCGGGCCCCGCCGAGGTCGAGGGTGGCGGGGCCGGTGTTCATCAGCTCGATGAACTCGAAGAAGCCGTCGTTGTCGAAGCCGGCCGCAATCTCGGCCGCACTCGGGTTGGCTGGATGATAGTGGAGTTCCGTGATGCGGAGGAACTGCTGCAGATCGCCCGGTGCCCCGGCATAGGTCGTCGAGGCCGCCACGTTGCCGTCCTGGTCACGGATCGTGATCGTCTCACCGCGCGCCGAGAGTTGGCCGCGGTAGTTCCCCTGGACAAAGTTCTGCGCGTTGCCGGTCGGTGCCGTCGCCCGGGCGCGGAAGGCGTTGACGTCAGGTGAGAGGTGGAGCGGCAGGCCGGTCGCCGATGAGGGAATGACGGTGCCCGGCGTGAAGGTGTGCTCGATGGTACCCTCGACGGTCCAGCCCGAGACATCGACCGCGAAACGGTTGGGGTTGGTGATCTCGATATACTCCTCGTTCTGGTCGCCGGAGGCCGGGTTGAACTCGACCGCGCCGATGGCGAGCTGCAGGCCACCCGGCTGGGCGTCCGGGATCCCGACCGATCCGGCGGAGCCTCCCACGGCATGCGTCTGGTAAAGATACACACGCCGTTCATCGAGGTAGTTGGTCTTGAGTAGGGCGATCGCCGTCGGGAAATCGCGAACGATGCCGTAGAGGGCGCCCCACTTGGCGAGATCCAAGGCCGCGTCGGGAGCGATCGCGGTGGCCAGTTCATCGATCCTGGCTTCGAATTTGAGCGCTCCGCTTGGGGTGCCCGGTGGCTGGAGTTGCTCGTCCATCAAGGTCCGCAACCGCCGCAGGTACATTTCGCGGGTGCGTGGGTCGGTGACGAGGATATCGATCATCAGGTTGGGCGCGCCGCAACAGGCGTTTTGCGCGGCGCCCTGGAACGGGTGGGCGCGCCGACGTTCCGGGGGGAGTCCTGCCTCGACCGAAAAGCCGTCCCCGCTGATCTCATCGTCGTAGAATCGATTTCCAAAGGTCAGATCCTTGTCGTGGGGGATCTGCAACCATTCGCCGGAACCGTTGGTGTCGCGATAGACGTGGAAGTTCTTGGCCCAGCGGTCGAAGTCCTGGGAGATGATCCCGGCGGTGGCGTAGTTGATCATCGCCGGGATGTCGATGTGGTCGAAGAGAAATTCCGCGCGGTTCGGGTTCAACGGGTTGACACCGTCGACCAAGGCCTGTAGATCGGAGTTGTCCTCGTTGTGACGGGTTTCCTTTTCGACGTCGGAGGTGGCTGAGGTGACGCCGTTGAACATCTTGTAAAGGGCACCTTCCGGGTCGAGTCCCCGTTTGCCCAGCAGATCGGCGTCAACCTGTTCCACGAAGCTGGCAACGCTGAAGAATGCGCCGTTTTGTTCGATCCGCCAGGTGGAGGAGTCGCTGGCGACGGCGCCCGCAGCGGTGTACGAGTCATAAGTGAGTTGGGGGCGGATGTAGGCCTTGTCTTGATACGTCGTATTGACGTTGATCTCGCTCACCCGCGGGACGTCGGGGGAGAACAGGAAACGATGGCCGGTGTTGAACTCGAACTTGTAGGACTTCTTGGCCACGCCTTCCGAAGTTGCGCCACGCACCCGCGTGAACACGTTGTCGTAGAACTGGCCAGCGAAACAGACTGACGAGCGTGTGCCGCTGCGCGTGTCCGCAGCGCCCGGCGAGGCGACGAACCAGAACAAGGTCGGCAACGCCGACGCGGCCGCGGGGTCGGCGATGATTGTTCCGAAATACTCCGGCGAGTTGGTGGGGTCGAGGAACGGCGGTTCGCGGCGGGATACTCCGGCGCTGTCCTCCGCGGTGACATACCAGCGCACCATGTCGCCCGGCCCCGAGGCGGTGTGCGGAATGGTGGCGCTGAACAGCCCGGTTCCCGAATTGTTCATCGGCACCGCCTGCTCCGCCCCGAACATGACGCGGTAGTGGAGCGTGGCTGAGGAAACCGGGTTCGCGAGCGCATCGACCTGCGCGCTGATCACGAGGTCGTCATTGTCCCCGGGAACCGGCTGCGGGGGATCGGTGACATGGCTGATGAACGGCCCCAGCGTCGAGGGCGAGGCGGGGTTCGGCGAGCCGGGAGTCGGCGCCGTGAAAAATCCGATCATCGTCAGGTCACTCGCGAGCCCGTAGGAGATATCGGTGGTCTGAGGGGGAAAGTACGGGGCGAAAGAGTGCGCCACCGTCATGCCATCGGGCTCGACGAGGCCGAGAAACTCGCCACCGGCGGAAAGCGAGAAGTTGGTGTGGATGAAGCCTCCCGCATCGATGTAGTCGCCGACCTCCTGGTTCGAGGCAAACACGACGAGGTATCCGCCCGCCGGGACGACCACCGCCGGAAACTGCCACTTGTTGAGATTGTCGGCGCGGTCGGTGAGATGCCAGCCGCCGAGGTTCACCGGAACCGGGCCGAAGTTGTGGATCTCGATCCAGTCGGACGAATTGCCGTCGCCGTCGTTGAGGGTCGTATTGTTGCTGGCCATCAACTCGGAGATCACGACCGTGGTGGAGAACTCGACGACTTCGATGTTGAGGTCGAAGGCCGAATCCGGTTCGCCGGAGAAGGTGGCGGTGACGGTGTGATCGGTGGCGGCCGTGGCCGAGCTCGGCGTGCCGGTGATGATCCCGGTGAGCGGATCAAGCACCAGCCCACTTGGCAAGGCCGGGGAAACCGCGAAGCTCTCCGGCGTCGCACCGTGCACCGCGGGCGTGTTCGGTGCGCTCGGCACCCCGGCGATGTAGGTCGCGGGGCTGGTGGAATAGCCTTCCAGGGTCGAGCTGGCGAGGACCGAGAGGTCAAGGCTCGCGGTCTGATTGGCTCCGGCGGGAAACGACGCGGTGATGGTGTATTCGGTCGGGGGAGAGGCCGCCCCGGGCGTCCCGGTGATGGTGCCGGTCACCGGGTCGATCACCAGGCCGCCGGGGAGCGGAGGCGCGATGCCAAACCCGCTTGCCGCGCCGCCGGTGAGGAGCGGGAAGTTCGGTACGATCTCGTGGCCGGCCACATGGACCGCCGGATTGGTCGCGTAGCCCTTGAAGATCGGGGTGGCAACCAAGACTTCCAGGTGGTCGATGGCCCCTCCGAAGCGCCCGCTGTTGAAGGCGGAGGGACCGATGCGCAACCGGACGTCGCCGCTGCCGTCGCCGGTGTATTGAAAGCTGTCCCCCACGAACACGACATCACCCGCCCAGGCCCCGGGGTTGTGAGTGTGGGTGGCGAGGACCTTGGAGGCGGGATCGAGGACCTCGATGCGCAGGCCGTCGGCGGCCGAGGTCTGCTGGCTGCCGACCTGGTAGACGGCGGGGCTGGCGTCGAACGACACCTCGTAGGTCACCCCCGCGTCGTTCGACCCGGGAATCGCGGCACTCTGCGTGATGACATTGTCCTGCCAGATCATGACCGCGAAGTCCTGCGGGTTCACGATGCCGTTCAGATGGACATTGGCGGTGTCCACCGCGTGGACGGTCCCCCCTCCCGCCTTTCCCCAGCCGGGCAACGCCCCGGAAAACGCCACCGCCAACCCGGATTGGTACTGGCCGCCGTTGAAATTTCCGGCAGGAGCAGTGAAGCCGTCGAAATCCTCGGTGAAGATGGTTTGGGCTCCGCCGGGAGAGGCGACGCCGAAGAGAACCACCGCCGCAAGGGCCGCAGCCGCAGGGAGGTACTTGCCTGCCTTCATGACCGTGTCACGGAGCGGGATGAGGACGTTGACGCGGTTCATGGAGCTGCTTTGGGAGGGAACGGGGCAAGGCCCGCAGGGACACCTGGGACGAAAGCGACTGAAGGGGCTACTTCCGTCCTTTCGGTCCCTATTGTCCCTTGCTTGCCGGTCTGCCGAGGGAGACCGGCGAGTCGCCTGAATTCGGGCTGAAGAGACTGTTTCAAGGCGTGGTCTCGGTCACCACCACGTCGTCAATGTAGAGGCCGATGTAGGTGTTGTCGGTGCCATGGAACCGGAATTCGAGATAGGCATTCTTGCCGGCCGCGGCCGAGATATCGAAGGGGCCGAGCTTGGCCCAGTCCTTGGTCGCCGGAAGCGTGATCGGGGTGATGGTTACCAGCAGGGTGTCGGTGCCCACCTCCTTGACCAGGACCTCGAGGGTGTCGCCGCCCGTGGCATCGACCGCTGCCGCAAACCGGAGCTGGGCTCCCAAAACGCCCGTGAGGTCGATCCCGGTGCCGGTGGCGTCCGGACCGCGCAGGATGGAGTTCGCGCTCGGGTCGATGAACCCGTTATCGCCCGCACCGTCCCCCAGATTGGTGCCCCAGCAATTCCCGGAGCCCCCGTTGCCGGCGTTCAGGATGAAGTCGAAGCCATTGTCCGAATTCGGGGTGCCCCATTCCCAGTCGTTGGGCGTCCCGACTGCGGCGAAGCCGCCATCATCGGTGTCGAACTTCTCTTCGAACAACGGCGGCGGCGGCGGCGGGATCTGCGCCCGGACGAAGTTCCTGGGGCCGCCGAGCATCATGCGCACCGTGGCGTCGCCGCTGGAATCACCGTTATCATCGGTGGTGACCACGCTGTTGTTGTCCCCCCCGATGGTGCCCACAGCCGGATCTCCCGGCGTCAGGTTCTCGACCAGTGTGCCCGGATTGAAGTCGAGGATCGTCGATGAGCGGAACTCGTAGCCGGTGTTGGCAGCTCCCAACAGCGTCAACTCCCAAATATCTCCACTGACCCGCGTGAACGAGTTGATCACCGGGGCGGGGCCGGCGACCGAGAGTTGCAGGTCGTCGATGGTGCCCTGGAAGCGGCCCTGGCCGGGATTCGCCGGCCCGATCCGGAACAGGATGTCGCCGCTGCCGTCGCCGGTATAGGTGAAGTTGACCGGCAGCAGGCCGAGATCGCCCACCCCGACCGGCTGGGCCGGGAGGTGGTCGAAGCTGTGCAGGACGGCGCTGTCCGAGGCGCGCAGAACCTCGATCCTGAGACCGTCGGTGGTGCCGTTGTTGACCTGGTGTGCGTGATTCTCGTAGACCGCCCCCGCCGCCAGGAAGTCGATGCTGTAATCTACACCGCTGTCATTCGAGCCGGCGATCCCGACCGTCTGGGTGATGACGTTGTCCTCCCAGATCATGACGCCCCAGTTCGGTGGATTGGTGGAGACCGTACCTCCCGTCCAGATGTTGTTGGTATCGACCGCGTGGATGGTGCCGCCGCCTGACTTGGTCCAGCCGCTCAGGCTGCCGCCGACACCAAGATCATGAGTCGTCGTGACCTGTCCGTCGGGGCCTCCGTTCAAGTCAAGGCCGGTGATCGCCTCGAAGCTCTCGTAGGCGAAGGCGTTCGGATTGGGAGGGGTCTGCACGATGATGGAAGCGTTCGCGGTGCTGGGGCTGGTGCCGCGGGTGGCCGTCAGGGTGTAGGTGGTGCTCACGGTGGGGTTGACGATGATGCTGCCGGTCCCGCTGCCGTCCGTGGCACCCGACACGTCGATGTCACCCGGCGTGATCGTCAACGTGGTGGCGGGCAGGCCGACCTGCCACGAGAGGGTGAGGTTCCCACCCGGAGCGAGATACGGCGAGGGAGAGACCGTGAAGGAGGTGATCTCCGGGGCGGGCAGGGTCACGGTGACCTTCCGCCTTGCAGTGTCGCCGCCCTTGGTGGCGGTGAGGGTGTACTCGGTGGTGCCGTCGGGGCCGGAATCGAGCGTATAGCTCCCGATCCCTGCTCCGACGGTGTCACCCAGGACATCGATGTCACCGGGGGTGATCACCAGGGAATCCAGCGGCATTCCGGTGACGGTCCAGTCGAAGGTCACCGCGTCACCGGCATCGCCCAGGGTCGCGGGGTCCGGGGTGAAGGAGGTGATTTCCGGAGCGCCCGGGACGGAGACGGAAATGTTGTCGATATCCCCGGCAAAGCGCCCCTGGTTCAACGTCCCGGCAGCTGGCCCGATCCGGAGCCGAACGTCGCCCGTGCCGTCTCCGACGTAGGGAAGCGTGCCTTGCAGGCCGCCGTCGAGGTTGTGGTTACCCGCATCATCCCAGGCCCCAGGGAAGAAGGATTGCGAGGCCAGTACGGAGTCATCCGCACGCAGGACCTCGACGAGCAGGCCGTCACCGGCCAGCGTAATCTGATCCGGATTCGTCGCCGCATAGACGGCCGTGCCGTAATCGAAGTTGACCTCATAGTTGGTGCTCGAGACATTCGCGGCAATCCCAACGGTCTGCGTGATCACGTTGTCCTGCCAGAACATGATGGCCCAGTCCGACGGGTTCGACTCCCCGCCGAGATTGGCGAGGTCCACCGCGTGCATGGTGCCGGCGCCCGACCTTGACCAGCCGGCCACGCTCCCTGTGTGGGCAACTTCCAATTCCGTTTGATATTGCGTGGTGTTCTGATTGCCGGAGTAGCTGTTGAAATCTTCAGTGAAGATCTGTGCTCCGGCCGTGGCACTCAGGCATGCCAGAATCCCTGAGGCGATCAGGCCCAGGTGGTTTCCATCGGGTTTTTTCATCGGTTTCAGTGGTTTTGCCGGTCGCGGGCAGGTTGATGGTCAGCTCAGGCACTCCGCCGCCTGCGCAGGACCAGGGCGAGTCCACCGAGACCGAGAAGAGCGGCGGAGGAGGGCTCGGGGATGAGGTTGACGGAAAGATTGTCGATCTCCCCGGCAAAGCGCCCCTGGTTCAACGTCCCGGCAGCTGGCCCGATCCGGAGGCGAACGTCACCTGTGCCGTCTCCGACGTAGGGAAGCGTGCCCTGCAGGCCGCCGTCGAGGTTGTGGTTACCCGCATCATCCCAGGCCCCCGGGAGGAAGGATTGCGACGCCAGCACGGAGTCATCCGCACGCAGGACCTCGACGAGCAGTTCGTCGCCGATCAGCGTCCTCTGATCCGTATTCGTCGCCGCATAGACGGCCGTGCCGTAATCGAAGTTGACCTCATAGCTGGTGCTCGAGACATTCGCGGCAATCCCAATGGCCTGTGTGATCACGTTGTTCTGCCAGAACATGATGGCCCAATTCCCCGAGCCGCTCAGGTCCACTGAGTGCATGGTGCCGTCGCCCGACTTTGACCAGCCGGCCACGTCGCCACCGAAGGCAACTTTCAACCCCGTTTCATATTGCGTGGTGTTCTGATCGCCGGAGTAGCTGTTGAAATCCTCGGTGAAGATCGTCGCCGCCCCTGCCGTGCAGCTCAGGGAGGCCAGGATTCCGGAGGCGCACAGGCCCAGATGGTTTCGATTGGGTTGTTTCATCGTTTTATTGGTTGGTTGTAGTTGGTTGTAGTTGGTTGATGGTTTAGACGGATGTTAATTGACATGGGTTATTGTCTATTGACAAAATAGGATCTATAACATGCCCCGGCGGTTGTCAAAAGAAAAATGCGGGATTGTGAAAAAACTCTTTGACTCGCTGCCTGTCACGGGCGGATGAAGGCGGCTGCGGCTGCGGGATCCGGGTTCTTGAGTCGGCGTGGATCAACGCTTGCGGGCGGCGGATGGCCGGGCGCGAGTTCGTGCTGACGGAGTGCTATCTGCTGCTGCGCAATCCGGCGGTGCTGCCACTGGGCGCGGCTGAAGCCGTGGCGGTGGTGGAACAATTCCGCCGTCATCCGTGAAACACGTCGGCAACCCGAGAGCCCTCAAGACAATGCCAAGTACTTCCACGCACTTTTTTGATGGTTTCTCTGAAACCCTATCCGACTGGTCCGGGAATTTCCTATTTAAGTAAGTGCCGTTTTTCCGGGCGTTGGGGCCCCGCGGTTGGTGGGGGTGGCGTGCGGCTCAGGGGGCCTGCCAAACGCGGAGGCGCAGGAACTGGTTGGGCTTGGAGGCGACCGTTTGGAGGGAACGGACGGTGAGGGTGACGGTGCCGTCGCCGTTGTCGTGGGGGGGGGCGACCGGGGTGGTGAAGGCACCGCCGCCTTGCCAGAGCAAGAGGTCATCCGAGAGCTCCACGAGATACGTGACTTCGCTGGCATCCGAGCGGACGCGATAGCTCAGCGCGGGATAAGCGCTGCCGCCATCGTTCACGATCGCAACCGCAGGCAGGGCGACCTCGGGGGTTGGAAGGAGATCAGCCCCAACCGCATACGCGAGCAGGTTCGAGAGCGATGAGGAGCCAAAGGGCGCGTAGGGGTCGGTGGTGCCGCGGGCGGCCATCCACCCGGCGAAGGGGCCGCTGGGATCAGCAGTCCCGGGGCTGCCTTGGGTGGCGGAACTGGCACGCCAGTTTGAAGCCAGGGCGTGGTCGGGCACCGAAAATGGCTCGGCCAGTGTGAGTGAAACACCCGCGCCGTCGGGCTCGGTGGGCCAGGGGGGCAGGTCGTCGTAGATGAAGTCGCGGATGGGCTCGCCCGCGCCAAAGGAGAGCTTGATTTGTTCGCCGCCGTTGTCGAGTTTGTCGGCGGGCTGCCATTCGCCGGCGATCGGGAGCCCGGTTCCGTAGCGCATTTCAAACGCGGCGCGGTTTGCGACGACGAGGACGAACCCGCCGGGGGCGAGGCCCGTGATGCCTGCTCCGAGAAAGTCGAAGTCGACCCCCTTGGTGAAGCGCAGGTTGGTGAGGTCGAGCGCAGTCGGGCCGACGTTGCGCAGTTCGATGTATTCGAAATCGTCGTCGTCTGGGAAGCCCGCTGCAAACTCGGCGGCGGTGGGATTGGCGGGATGATACATGACCTCCGAGATCACCAGCCCGGCGAGGTAGGAGGAAACGTCCGGCGGGGTGGTGGCGAACTCGACCGGCACCGACCAGTGGCTCGCCCGCCCGGTGTCGTCGAAGTGCCGCACCCGCACCCGGTAGGTGTGCCCCGGGCGCAGCGCGCCGGCCGGCAGCGAGATTTCCTCCGCGAAGGGTGCCATCCGGCCGCTGTCCCAACGTTCTTCGACCTCGTAGACCCACGGCTCGCCGGCGATGTAGCCGGGCGTGTCCGGGTTGGTGATCTCGCCGACGCGCCATTGCATTGACGCAAAAGTTGCGGCACCCTGGGGGTCGGAGAATGCGTTGCTGGTGAAACGCAGCTCGTCCACCGGGAAACCGGCCGCGCCGCTGTAGGAGGCCCTCGGCTGGGTGGGGATGGCGCCGTCGGCGGCCTCCAGCGAGAGGTAGCCGAATCCGTAACCATCCTCGTTGCCGTCGCCGACCGCGAAGCCGCCACCCCGCCGGGTGTTGTACATATAGTTGATCATGTTCTGCTGGAAACCCTCGTGGTCGGGTGTCGGCAGGGTGCGTGTCCAGGTGCCACCAATCTGGCCCTGGCTCTTCGGTGTGACATACCACTGGCCGCGGTGGTCGCTGGCGGTGCGCGGGTTGTAGTTCCACATGAACTGGTCGACGTCGACCATCGACAAAGCGACGCCCGGCGGGTTCAGCACCGAGGCGAGTTCGTCGACCACCTGCGCGGCCTGCCCGCCATGGCGGCCGATATCGGAGAACAGCAGATCGACGAGCTCGCGGCAGCGGTTCTTGAAGTCGATGCTGATCGCGCTGTTGCCGAGGCAGGCATCGGCCCGCAGCACGCCGCTCCAGTGGGTTTCCGGGATATACATCATATCGAGGTCCCAGGGGATCACCTGCCAGCGCCCGTTCGGGTTATGATACATGTAGTAGTTGGTCTCGTCGCGCAGGTCGACGTTGCCGGTGGCGCGGTTGATGGCGCGGAACCCGTAGAAGTTGTCGAGGTCGAAGTTCGCCCGCCACCAACGGACGGAGTTGAGGTTCGCACTCGCGTTCCAAAACGTGTTCCAGTCCGAGGCGTCGAGGCTTTGGGTCGGCCCCTGGTTCTTCTTGTCGCCCGTGCCGTTCTGGATCTTGTATGTGTTCCCGTCCGGCAGATCGTGCTCGGCGAGGAAGCGCCCGTCCGGGTGTTCGATCGCGAGGTAGAGCCCCCACAGGTCGCCCGCATACTGGTCCCTGGGTGCCTCGCTGCGGTCGTCGATCACGCGGAACTGCACCCAGTGGGTGTTCGAGCTGGGCACGCCGGCGAGTTGGTAGAGCCGGTGCGGAACCGCCTCGTCGAAGCCCGCCATACCGCGGTTGACGGGGATCCACGGCGAGGCGCAGGCGTTGAAGTTTAAGGTTTTCCAGTTTGTTTTGTAGCGTTTGCCGTGGATGTCGCACGCCTCGAAGTCGCGCGCCCGGTTGAACTTGAAGCGCCACTTGTTCTTGCCGCTGCGGTAGGTCGAGGCCTCGCCGCGGTTGTAGAACTGGATGTGGTCGTAGACGGCGCCGTCGTAGACCATCGTGCCCCACATGGGCACGCCGTCGAAGCCGCTGTTATACTGGCTGTTGGTCACGTCGGTGGAGTTGGCGATCAAGTGGTAGACCGGCACCGAGTCCGCCATCACCTCGGCGGGGAAACTCACGTTGGAAGTGCTGCCCGGCTGGTCGGCGCCTTGCCAGGCGGGCACGCCATCATGGACGAAGTAGGCGAAATTCGGGCTCTCGTCGTCGGTGTAAGGAACTTGCACGCTGTTGCCGGACGCGTCCCGGACGGTGATCCGGTAGCGCACCAGGCGGCGGTGCACCTGCAGCGCCGCCGGCATCGTCACGGTGTGGATGTCGTCGGCGGCGAGCGTGTCGCCGCCGGTTCCGTCGTCGAGCATTGGGAGCTCGATCCAGCCGGTGTTGTAGGCGGCGGAGCTCTTGCGGATGTAACCTCCCGGACTGACAAGCTGGTAGCTCAAGGTGACCGCCGCGACGCCGTCGGGATCGGTCACCTTGGCGGTGATTGTGACCTCCTGTCCGCTCGCTGGCTGCACCGGCAGGTGGCTGACTTGCCGGATCGCGGGCGGGGCCGCAGTTGCGGTGGTCGCGGCGGCGCTGTTGGTCGCCCCCGGGGTCGGATTGCCCGCCGACGAACTGCGCCACGCCCCGCCGAGGTTGTTGTCCAGCGCCGGGTGGAGCAGCTCCATTGACGCGCCCGTGCCACGGGCGGCGGTCGGCCACGGGAAGCCGGACTGGTAGTCGACGCGATCGACCTCGGTGCCCGCCCCGTCGAGCAGGCGCAACAGTTCACCCTCGTTGTCGAGGGTGCCTGAATACTGGTGGGTGGTGGTGACCCTGAACTTCGACTGCATCGTCGCGATGTCTTCGGCAACCACCAGAAACCGGCCCGGAGCCAAACTTGTGCCGGCCGGGAACGTGTAGTTTTCCACCCCTTCGAGCAGCCAGCCGGACAGATCGACGGTGGCATCACCCGGATTGAACAATTCGACGAACTCCGCCCGCTCGGTCTTTGGCTCGGCGTCGTGATGCACTTCGTTGATCACCACGCCGAGGACACTCGTCGAGCTGACCGTGAGGACGAGACCGGCCACCGCCGCGAAGGCGAGGGTCAATGTGGCTCTGGTTTGGGTTGCTGGTTGCATGGTGGCTTTTGCGTGGGGTGCTTGCGCCGCGAGTTGCGCCACCGTGGGAGATTCGGGATCCTATTCCGTGTGCTTTGGGCAGGCCGCACCTTTGCCCGTAGAATTCCTTCCCGCCCTGCATGGCCAGAAGAGTCTACCTCGACACCTGGTCTTGTGTTAAGGCGCTGGAGCGGGGTGCCAGCGATTCCGAATTCATAGCCGCGCTGTGCGCGCCAATGCTTGGAACCTCGGCGTGATTTGCAGACGCGGCAGATGTTGCGTTACCGGGTGCGGTATTTTTCGGATGGGCTGGCGATCGGGAGTCGTGGTTTTGGGGATGGCGTTTTCAAGGCGTGTCGGGAGCGTTTCAGCAAGAAGCGAACGAGCGGGGCGCGGAAGATGCGGGGTGCGGGAGCGGCGGCGGCAGGTGTGATTTGGTGTGCGCGGGATTTGAAGGTGAGGGTCTGACAGCTCTTTGGATTCATGCGCATCCCACACGTTCAAGGATCGGCGGTGGGTTTGAAGTGATTTTCCCAAGTGAGGGCGCGGACGCCTGGTGCGATGGTGGTGGTTGGTTCGGAAACCGAACCGCTGGTGACACGTTACGCGACGACTTCGAGTGGTATTTCGATGGATGTCGCTGCTATTCGGCGTCGAGCGCGAGGAGGGTGACGCTGCACGGGGGGAGGGTCAGGCGGTCGAGCGGACCGGTGAACGGGGCCTCCTCGATCACGACCTTGGGTGCTTGGTCGGGATCGTTGTAGGCCTGGGGGTCGGAACCGGCGAGCTGCCAGCGGCTGCCGCTGCCTTTGAGCTTCGCCCCGGTGATGGTCAGGGGCACCGTGGTTTCGGCTAGGGTCGGGTTGACGATTGCTAGTGTCAGCTTTTTGCGGTCGGGCGTCCAAGCCGCCTGGGCGTCGAGCGTGCCGGTGGTGATCGTGGCGGCGGGGATCTCGCCGAAGTGTTGGCGATAGAGTTTGAGCACCAGGCCGGTGGTTTCGAAGGCGGCGTTGCGGCGGCTGGTCTTGATCGCGCCGATCACGTTGACCGTCTGGGCGTAGAAGGCCGAACCGACGATGTCGCTTTGGCGGGCGTATTCATTGAGGCCGGCGGCGATGCCCAGCGCATCCTTGAGGAAATACCGGGTGCCGAGTTCGCCGAAGACATGGGGACCGTACCAATAGTTCCATTCGGTCATGGAAATCCGGATGTCCTTGCCCTTCAGCTCGGGAATATCACGGCGGGCTTTCCGGTGCCACTCAGCCTTGCGGCGGATGTTGTCCGGGATCTGGCGGACGTGGTCGGCCAGCTCGGGGCGCTCCTGCGAGTAGAAATGCTCGGCGATGAAATGCATGTGGTTGGAGCAGCCTTTCAGCAAGCCGGTGCTCCAGTCGCCGGCGTCGCCCGACGCGATGCAAATGATGTCGGGATCGACTTCGCGCATTTTATCGACCACCCAGTTTTGTTTGAGCACGTAGTGGCGAAGCTGCATGTGTCCGAGCTGCCAATTCCCCCACATTTCGTTGCCGATGCCCCAATACTTGATGCCCCACGGCTCGGGGGCGCCATTGGCGGCGCGGCGGCCGCCCCACAGGCTGTCGGCGGGGCCATTGCAATATTGCAGTTGGTCGGCGGCCGAGTGTGCGTCGCCGAAGCCGGTGTTGACGGTGATCCAGGGTTCGGCTCCGACCAAGCGGCAGAAGCGGGTGAACTCGTGCATGCCGAAATCATTGTGTTCAACGCCGGTCCACGCCGGGTTGGTGCGCGGCGGGCGGCGGTCGCGGTCGCCGATGCCATCGCGCCAATCGTAGCCGCTGACGAAATTGCCGCCCGGCCAGCGGTAGATCGGGGCGTTGAGTTCTTTCAAGAGGACCAGGGTGTCGGCACGCAACCCTTCGACGTTGTCGGCGGGCATCAGGGAAACCGTGCCGATGGCCACCGGCGCGCCCGCCACCCGGACTTCGAGGCTCGCCTTGTCGGTGGTGCCGCCGGCCTTGAAGCGGAACTCGTGCTTGGCGTAAGTCGTGCCGATGGCGTCGATTTTCACCGTTTGGCGCGCACCTTCGCCGGCACCCCACACCAGGGTCGCCTCGGCCGAGGCAGTGCTGGTACCCGCCGCTTTGAGCCAAGCGTAGCCCTGGTATTCATGGCCGGCGGTGACCCCGAGGTCGAGTTGCCGGATCCCGGCGGCGGGTTGCACCACGGGCGTGTGTTTGCCGACGAAGGGAGCCTCGGTGGTCATCGCGACGGACTCGGCGGCACCGATGAGCTGCCAGGGCGACGCGCCGACGGCCGGGTGCGGCGAGTTCTTCAGGGTGCGATACGGATTGTAGTCGGCGGTGACCGGGAAGTAGAACTTGCGGTCTTCCAGCATTTCCGCCCAGATTCCGCCATAAATGCAGCGGCCCAGGTGTTCGATGAACTGACTGTAAATTTCCGCGGCCATCGGGCCGCCGGTATTTGCGGCACCGACGGTGATAGAGGTCGGGGTTTCGGCGGCTGCGGCCGTGCCGGAGCAGCCAAGGAAGGCGGCAAGGGCGAGGCCCGGCGGGAACCAATTCTGACAGACGGATGGCTTCATAATGGGAATAGGGGTTGCGGTGATGAAAATGCGCCTGGTTGGCGGCACGAAGGATTTCAAGCCGATGGGAAGGCTCGCGCAAGGAAAAACAATTCCGATGATAAGAATGAGTGTCGGAGCGCTTGCCAAAGGCCTGCCGGATGAGTTCCATGCAGCCGCCATCAGCGGTGGAGGGCTTCGAGGACGGCTCTTGACACCCGGGGGGGTCAATCCACGCTTCGCCCGCAAGCTCGAAGCATGGTTTGGCAAACTCAAAGGCCAAGCTCTGAAAATTTCCCTCGCATTCCGGGCGTTGATGTGGTCTATTCCCAGGTAACCCCCTCGCTTTGTGTCATGAAATCCCATTCCCTGCTCGCCTTGGCGGTCCTCGCGATGGCGCTGATTGGCGCGCCGGCCCGTGCTGAAGGCGATTTCAGCCCGCTCGCCGCCGACCGGCTGGATCGCGCCGTGTTGATGAAACTGCCCGACGGAGTGCGGCGAATCCGCCTCCGCGTCAAAACCGAGGACGGCGCTTGGAAGACCTGCACGGTCGCCCACCTCGAAGGCAATGAAGGCTACCTCAAACTCCGCCTTCCCGACCAGGTGGCGGCGGATGATCTCGAGGTTTCCGCCAGTTGGACCGATCCGTTTCCCTACAGCTTCTATCAAGGTGCCGCCGACCACCAGAGCACCGAATCGGACGGCGGCGTGGTCGCCGGTCCGATGGGTCCGTTAACCCGCGACGACGCGCTCACCGACTCCACCGGCACCGAACCGGCGGTGGAGGAGTCGGACATTTGGAAATGGCGGGGCAGCACCCTGTATTTTTTCAACCAGTATCGCGGCTTGCAGGTCATCGACGTCTCCGATCCGGCCGTCCCGCAGCGGCTTGCCAGCCAGCGCGTCAATGCCAACGGTGAGCAAATGTATCTGCATCCCGCGCAGGACTTGGTCATCCTCCTGACCTACGACCCAGGCACCGACGCCGGCAAGGTGGTTCTCGTCGCCCATGAGTCGCCGCACGTCCTGCAGCAACGCGCCAGTTTTCCGGTGCCCGGCTACATCCTGGAATCGCGGATGGTCGGTAACATCCTCTACGTGGTCTCGCGCAAATCCTGGCAGGAAAGTTTCGTCGATCCCGACGCCGTCACCCATGTCACCTGGCGCTCCGGCCTCGCCATCACCAAGATCGATCTGAGCGACCCCGCCAAGCCGCTGGCAGCGCCACCGCTCACCCTCGCGGGTGACCCACAATATAACTATTGGGGGGCCCAGGTGCAGGCCACCTCCAAGGCCCTCCTGATCGCAACCACCGCCTACGATTCCCTCCGGCAACAATCGGTCTCGACCTTGCACGTGGTGGATATTTCGGAACCCGCCAGTCCTCCAATCGTCACCCACCACCTCGCCGTCCAAGGCCAGATTATCAACAAGTTCAACATGAACCTCCAGGGCAGCCTGCTGACTGCGGTGAGCCAGGTCTGGCGGGGCTCGCCCAATCGCCAGCGGTTTGCCAGCGTGGAAACCTTCGATCTCTCGCGTTCCAGCCCGCGCCTGGCCGCCCTCGAGTTCGCGAGCAACGAATCCATCACGGCCACCCGCTTCGTGGGCGATCTCTTGTATGTGGTGACCTTCCTGCGGGTCGATCCGCTCTTTGTCATCAGTCTCGCCGATCCGGCCCGGCCCACGCTGCTGAGTGAACTCGTCGTTCCGGGTTTCTCGACCTATCTCGCACCGCTCGGCGAAGACTCCCTGATTTCGATCGGGGTGGAGGGGCCGCAGATCGCGGTGTCATGGTTCGATGTGAGCGATCCCACCGCGCCATCGTTGGCCTCCCGCGTTCTCATCGGCGCGGAAGACGGTTGGTCGTGGACGGAGGCGAACTGGGACGAAAAAGCCCTCGGCTTCTTCCCGGACGACAACCTGCTGCTGGTCCCGTTCCAGGGCTCGGTGCCGGGCGCGGGCTGGATGAGCGGCGTGCAACTGGTCGAGCTGGGTGACCACAAGCTGGTTGAACGCGGATCCTTCGAACACGAATTCCAAGCCCGCCGGGCCCGCGTCCTGGACGGGGCGGTGGTGTCGATTTCCGGCCGCTCCCTCAAGTCGCTCGACATCACGGACCGCGACCACCCGCGGCTGCTCGCGGAGCTTTCCCTTGCCTGGCCGGTCGATATCGTGCACCGCGTCGGCGAAGTCTTCATCCAGCTCGATCGTGGCGCGGGCGGCTACTGGGATGGCGGCACCAACGCCCCGGCTTACCTCCACGCCAGCCCGATCGATGATCCCGATGCGCTCCTCGCTTCGCTCGAGCTTCCCGGCGGCCGCATCGCCGGATCCTTCCTGCACGGCGACTGCCTCTATGTCGCCCAACCGCAGACGACCCAGGAACCGGTGAAGGACGGCGTCGAATTTGCGGAAACCTTCACCACCACCGTGATTGACCTGAGCGACCCCGGGCGGCCCGTGATCGCAGGCCGCGCATCCCGCACGACCCCTCCTGCGGCCTATTTCTACGGCTTCGGCTCCGACTACCGTGGCGCCTTGCTGCCGGACGGGTCGCTGGTCTGGTATCCGTCCGAGCCGAATAACTACTACTGGCGCGGGCCCATGCCGCTGAGCCCCCTGCTGGACTTCGACCGCGGCATCCCCTATTACCCGAGTTCCAGCCGCGTTTACACGGTCGACATCGCGGACAAAGCCCGGCCCGCGATCCTCGCCGTGGCGGACCTCGCCACCACGGAAGGTGCCTGGCCCGAAGGTGAGATCCAACTGCTCGGGGCTATTCTCTATCACGGGTTGCAGCAATCAGAGACACTGGTGCAGCCGGACGGAAGTACCAAGTGGTTCTCGCAGCACCTGCTCGGCCGGCTCGACCTGAGCGATCCCACCGCCCCGGTGGCGGGCGATCTGGTGAAACTCCCGGGGACCTTCGAGTACGCCCTCGGCACGCCGACCCGTGGCACCAATCTCTTCACCACCAGCCAGCGTTCCTATATGGCTGCGGACAATACCTGGCGCAACGAGCTGCGGGTGCAGGCCCTCGCCTTCGACGGCCTGCAGGCCTTCCTGATTTCTGAACTGGTGGTGCCGAATTGGGGCTACGGACCCAAGGTCTTCGATGATCGCTTCCTGGTGCTGGGAAAAACGGCCTACGCCGCCGACGGCGGTAGCCGCACCGGCCTCACCATCTACGAGTGGCAGGGCACCGGCTCGTTCCTCGAACTCCACACCCTCAAGCGGCCCACCTCGGTTTACAGAATCGGCGTCGTCGATCACCTCCTCGTCGCCCTCGGCTCCGAACTGACGTTTTTCGACTTCGTCGATCCTGCCGATCCAGACCCGGCGAGCGCTGCTTTCCCAGGCGTCGATTTCTGGCAAAGCCTCGATTTGATTGAGATCGATGGGCGTCGGCAGGCGCATTTGCCAGTGGGGTTCCATGGGGTCCGGACGCTCGACTTCGGGGGCGTCTTTCCCCCAAGCACGCCGGTTCCGCCGCCCGGCTTCTCCAACGACCCCCGGCCCGAGTGGCAAACCATTGCGCTCGCCAAACTGGCTGCCACCTCCGGCACCGCCGGATTGGCCCTTGCCCCGCTTGCCGCAGGCCAGGACTGGAACTTCGCCAGTGGGGTGGAGCCCATGGGCTACGAGGATTGGACCCGCCTGGCCCTCGGACTCGCTGCCGCCGAGCCCGTCCCGGCCCCGGCGCTCGACAGCGACTTGGACGGTCGCTCGAACTTGTGGGAATACTTCACCGGAACCGATCCCGGCGATCCTCGCCAAGCCGCGTCCATCCAGCTCCAGCTAACAACTGCCGCCGACGCCGAGCGCCACCTGACCGGGTTCCTGGCGATCAATCCCCACGCCGCCGCCTTGCTCACGATCACTCCGGAGGTCTCCTTCGACCTCGAACATTGGGATGGCTCTCCCGAAATGATCGAACTCGTGGCTGAACCATTCTCCCCCGGTGTGGTCCTGCGCCTCACCGAGCCGGTGCGGAACCACCGCGCCGCATTCCTGCGCGCCGCCTTGAGCATCGAGCCCTGAGCCGCGAACCATGCCTCCCGAATGGGTAATCAGGCCGACGGTCGCATGGCCTGCCCGGGCACCATGTAGCGGGAGAGTCCTGCCTGCCAATAAGGGGCGACGACCTTATTGTCGTCGTCTGGAGTTTGGTTGATACGGAGTCATGCGGTAGCGGCAAACAGGGTGCTACAGAGGTTCGGTTCGGATTTAAATGACTTCGTGTGACCACGGGCGGTGTTCATGAAGTCGGATAAAATGTCCGGGCGTATGGCTGCCGCCCATAATTCCCGGCGCAGTTCGTTGATGAGGTCCTGGGTGGAAGGCCTTTGCTTCTTGCCGGGTTTCCTCCATTTGGCCTCCGGAATGACGGCGGGTTTGCCTCCCGGTCCGTAAGCTTTGATCGCGGCAACGTGCAGCATGGCATAGGCCGCCACGGCCATGGCCGGGATGTTTTCCACGGAGTTTTTGTTGCGCACTTGTGCCTGGCCCACACCGAGGATGGTCTTTTCGTCGCGGTGGTTGACCTCTATATCCCAACGCCAGACATACTCCTGAAGCAGATCTTGAAGCGGCAGGTCGGGGTCGGTGCAGATCAGGTAGGCGGGCTTGGTGTAGAGTCTCCTCGCGCCCTTGCGGAGGCGGTAACCGCTGGGGCGGATGATCATCAGGCGAAGGTCCATCTCGCCGGCCGCACGCCAGCGCACGGGTGAGAGGGTTTTAACTTCAAAGTCGCGCCATTTCCCGCTGGCGCGCACCCGCACGGTGATCCAGGGGATGTCGGGATCCTGACGGATTTGTTCGGGCGTGGGCAGATCGTTCCCGTAGATCCGCCTGCGCCCGCGGACGGCCTGGGTGTCGGGTTTGGCGCTGAGCTTGGCGTCTTTGCGGATGCGGCCGATGAGGGTGGTGTTTTCGGGAAGGTGGCGGAGGATCTTTTTGTTGGTATAGCTTCCGTCAACGACGACATGCAGGGCTGGCGCGGTTTTTCCGTTCTCCCCGGCGCGTTCTTGCTGGAGCCGATGGAGGGCCTGGCTGGCGAGGGTGTTGAGGTTGCGCTGTTTCATGCACTCCCGGTAGAGTTCGACCTGCTCGGGTAGCGCGGTTTTGGCGGGCTTGCGAGGGGTGGATGCGTCCAGGAAACGGATGGGGATCATGCGAACCTCGCTGTTTTCATCGGCAACCGCCGCGCTGAGTTGGATTCTGCGTTGCGCCCAGACCAGGTTGAGATTGAACGGAGGTCCCTGCGGATCCTTGCGCCAGGCGGCACCGGGGATGGTCTTGCCGGTCTTGCGCAAGATCGTGTCGTCCAGCGCGACACAAAGCGGGCGAGACTCTGCAGTGAGTGCTTCAACTTCCTTGCGGACCTGGGTGAAAATCACCTCTTCGTTGACCCGGTCCTTCGCGTACAATGCGTAATCCGCGCTCCAATCGCGGAACTGTTTGCCAAAGGTGGTGATCAAGCCGGAGACGGTATGCCGCCCCGGGCAAACCAGATGGGCCAGCAGATGTTCGTGGAGCCGACTGGTGCAGCGGGGTGTCGAGGAGACGTCCTTTTCGCAGAGCCGCCACAAATCCTCCCACTGGTTCAGGAGCGGCGAGTCGTTTTTTTTTCAATGGTCACCGGCGAGGGCGGCACTACCGGACGATGGGCGATGATGTTGGCCTTGTTTTCGATGATCCACTCGATGGTTTCGCCTTTTTGGAATTCCAAGGCCTCGGCCACGGCAGTGGGGAAGTTGATGTAATACTGGTCGGTGCCCTTTTTGCGGCGGATGAGTTGGAGTTTGGTTGGGTATCCCATGGCGGTGTTGTGGTTGGTTGATTTGAGCTCTAGGAGATACGCTAGACTAAAAATCACGATTAACAAGCACAAAATATCAGAAAAACCAGAAAAACTAGATCACCAGTCTAGGAACAACCAAACTCCAGGCGACGACCTTATTGTCGTCGTGCGTAAGGAGCGACCATGAACAAGCGCGGCCAGGTGCGCCGCCGCCCCTCGCCTTACATCCCAACCCCCACCTTCAAATCCCGCGCACTCCAGATCCAGAATACCTGACCTCGTATTGTTTTGGGGTGTGGTTAAGGTGATACCGATTTGAAAACCATGCGCAGTGCGGTACCCGGGTAGAGAGTCTCGGAGGCGTTGAGTTCAGCGCAAAGGTGGGCGACGGCGGGTTTTTCATGGGCGTGGCCAGGCGGTGAAGGGTGATGGTGAGGGGTTGGGCCTGCTGAACCGGCACCAGATCCGCAGGGGTTGTGCAGAGATCCCGGATGAGGGCACGCGCTTCATCCTGATGGTGGGCGTTGAGTTGCTCAGGCACGATTTGTTCCTCAAGGGCGCGGATGAGGCCGGGATCGACAGCTTGGTTGATTTTGAAAAAAGGCAGGCCGTCCAGGCCGTTGACCCAATAATTTGCTGGTGTTGCCTTGACCCACGCCAAAGTTAAGCTGGTTGAGTTGGAAGCCTTCCTGCAGGTCGTTGACGACCGCACAATTGCCCGGCTTGGTGAAATTGAGGATCTAATCGGGCTCGCCGGCGGGTAGGGGAGCGGCCGCCGCGCCGGGGGCGTTGGTCCATTTTGTGGCATCCCCCAGCTTGCCATCTCCGCCAGCCCAGGTGAATGCGTTGGCTTTGCCGCCCTTGACCACCGTGTAGCCGCTGGCGCAGCCGCCGTCGAAGGTGAGGACCACCAGTTGGTCGGGAATCGGCTTGCGCAGAATCCCATTCGGATCGGCCGGTTGTTGCGCCTCATCCGCGGCGGTCACGGAATGACCGCCCAACACCGCTGCGGCCAGCACCGCACACGCCCAAAGCTTTCTCGTTCTTGTTATTTCCATGGCCTGATCATCTCTCTCTCTATGGGTCCTCATTCCACCAACAGGGCGAGATCGATGTACTGCCCTCCCCAGGTCTGGTGGGTATGCACCGCCAGCGTGTTGGCACCTTTTTTCAGCGCCTTTTTCAACTCCTCCGTGAGCATGAACATCTTGTACTGTCCGATAAAGCCCGAGACGCCAAGGATCTTCTGGCCGTTGACATAGATCTCGGTGTCCTCGTCATGACAGATGACGACAGCGCCGTTTTTCAAATCAGCGCCGTCGTAATCAAAGGTCTTCCTGAGGTAGATATCCGCGGTCTTCCATTCGGTCCGGACCACGCCTCCACCAGTGCCAAACCCGGCAAGACCGGATTTCCACGATTTGTCATCGAACGCTTCGTTCATCCAGTCAGCAGCGGGCTCTTCCATCACATAGTGATAAGGCGTGCTCAGGGTGCCGTCCTGCACGGCACCCACCAGCACCTTCCATTGGGCAAAGGCGACTGCCACCGAAGGCTGTGGTGCAACCGGCTCACCCCGTTCATACGCCGCCTGGCGGGCGGTGATGTCGTGCAGCTTTTTCGTGTCGAATTTCGGCTTGCGGTCATAGAAGTAGAGCCCGTTTCTTTCCTGTTCGATGTCGGTCAACTGGGTATAGCAGAACCCGAACAGGTTCGGGTTGTCGAGCATGGCATCGATGGTTCCCTGGTAGCGCTCATAGAACTCGTCAAGCGTCTTCGGGCCGTTTCCATAACTCCAACCGCCCTCGGTGGCCCAGCCGATGCCGCCGATTTCACTGATCATGAATGGAACGCCCCGGTCTGCCTGCGAGGATCCGGGGTTGAAGTAACGCGCCGGGGGATAGGGGCCTTCCACTTGGTTGGTAAAATAATCCAGCCATTTCTTGCGCAATTGGGCCGGATTCCCGGTGTAATCATGAGCATCCCTGACTTCGGGATGGGGCAGCGTGTGGGCCCAGCCGCTGGCTTCCAATGCAGGCCTTGTGGGATCGACTGCTTTGGTGATGTGCCAGATCATCTGCTGCAACTCGCCGGAGTCCTCAAAGTTTTCGTTGAAGGCGCACCACCCGACAACGGAGGGATGGTTTCTGTCGCGCAGCAGGATCTCGGTCCACTCGTTGACCACGGCGGAGAATCCCTCCCGCTGGTTGCCGTAACCGGCGTTGGGATACTCGCCCCACACCAGGTAGCCGAGCTTGTCCGCCCAGTAGAGGAATCTTGGCTCAAAGACCTTCTGGTGCAGGCGCGCGCCGTTGTAGCCGCAGGCCATCGACCGCTCGACGTCCTTTTTCAACTCCTCGTCGGAAGGCGCGGTCCAGAGACCATCCGGATAGAACCCCTGGTCGAGGATGAGCCGCTGGAAAACGGGCTTGCCGTTGATCAGAATCTTGCGGCCGTCGATGGTGATCTTGCGCAGGCCGAAATAGCTCTTCAGCTCGTCGATCTGATCGTTGCCACTGCTTAGCGTGAGCTTCAGATCATACAGGAACGGAGCGCCGGGTTCCCATAACTTCTTCTCCTTGAGGTTCACCACGAGAGTGTTCTGCCATGGGCCTTTCGTGGTGTCGGAGCCCATCAGCCTGCCATCGGCAAACGCCTCCGCCTTGAGTGTTAGATCCTGGTCCCGGCCGTCGATGCGCGCCGTGATCAGCACCCGTGCGTTGTCGGGATCCGGAACCACGGACAGGCTCTCGACAAATGAGGAGCCAACCGCCTCCAGCCAGACCGGTTGCCAGATGCCGGTGGTGCGGGTATAGAAGCAACTGTAGCTCTGATCGCCGCATTGCTTGCCACAGGGCTGGAGGCCCGACCACATATTGTCCAACACCTTCACCACCACTTCGTTCGCTCCGTCCTTGAGCAGGCTGGTGATGTCGAAATTGAACTCCACATTCTCGCCGATGTGTGATCCCGCGAGCTGGCCGTTGATGTAAACCCATGCCTGGTAGTCCACGCCGCCGAAATGAATCCGCACGCGTTTGCCTTTCATGGTTGAAGGAAGCTCGAAGGTCCTGCGGTACCAGACATCCTTGAGCTTCCGGGTGTTGCCCAGCCCGAGGCCCGACAGCTTGCTTTCCGGACAGAACGGGACAATGATTTTGGCGTTCAGGTCCTTTCCATAAGTCAGTCCCCGCGCCTCGCCGTCCGCCGCCTTGTCGATCTCGAACTGCCACTCGCCGTTGAGGGTCATCCAGTTCTCCCGCAACATGTCCGGCCGCGGATGCTCCGGGCGCGGCACTGCGGCCACCGAGTGGATTGCTCCAATTATCAGGATACCTGCAACCATCATTGCCAAGCAACCCGCCATGCTCTGTTTTCGATTCATCGTTTCGTGTGTGTTTTATTTTTTGGTCGTGAATGACTCTGGTTGTCTCCCGAAGTCCACCGGATGCCGCGCTGGAGAAGTTCAACAGGCGGCTAGCGCAGGCAATCGCCCGGCAACGGCAGGCCGTCGGCAGTGAGTTTCTGCCCGGCCATCATGCTGGAGCCGAGCTTCGGGTTGGAGAGGCGCCAGACGAGCTTCTTCTCCTTGGTGATTTCCAGGAGGCCGCAACCCTCGTTGTTGTCATAGGCGGCGTAACAGCCGGTGACGATATTCCCGTTGGGCAGCAAGTGCATCCCGGTCATATTCCGGATTGTCACGCCGGGGATGTCCTTCGCGGAAAACTCCCACACCACTTTGCCCTGGGCGTCAAACTCGATGATCTTGTCCAGCGCCCCGACCATCGTGGTTTCCGCTGCGGTCCGGATTGCGGAGAACGCGATGTTCGCGGTCTTTAGTTCGAGCACCACCTCGCCTTTTGGCGTGTACTCCTTGGCGAGGTGAGCCCCGGAATGGCAAACGAGGTAGTTGCCGTTCTTCAGCTTGCGCGCCATGCGCATGTTGTGGTGCTCACCGGGGGTCGCCTGGCTGGTCTGTAGTTCAAAGACGACCTTGCCGGCCGGATCCACCTCGAGCACCTTGCCGGTGGAATTCTCGCCAATCATCGTGTTGCCGTTCGCCAGGCGCTGGCAGGCATACGTGCCCCCGCCGCGTTGCTCGGCGGCCTTGTACTGAAAGACGACCTTGTGTTCACGCGTGACCTCGGTGACGGAGTCGCCATCCGCATACAAGACATTGCCGTTGGCCAGCAGCCAGGCGTCATGGGTGAGCCCCGTGGAATGCTGCCACTCCACCTCACCCGCTGCCGACAGGATCATCACGCCGTTGCCCGACGCCAGAAGTTTCCCGCCGACCTCTCCGGTGATGCCGTCCGCCTTGGCCATCGCCCCGCCGAACGCCAACATCGCCGCCAGCCACATTGCCTGCTTCATTTGTTTTCTGCTTTGCACTTTCATCGCTTTACAGTCGTTTTTTGTTCAGGCGGGTTCCAGGTCACTTCGCCGGTTTTGCCACGGCCTCCTTGCAGAGGAGATCGATCAGCGGGGAGAAATCGGGCAACCCGTGAGGGTGGTGGTCTCCGCCTTCCTTGGGGAAGATCTTGAAGCGGCCGCCGGATTTCTCCCAGAAGTCAACGACGAGTTTGGCGTTATCGACATAAGGCACGGTTTTGTCGGCCGTGCCGTGGACGGAAATCAGGAAGACACCGTTCTTGATGGCGGGCGCGAAGCCGTCGGTCGGCCGGACGGATTTCTCCTTGGCTTCATCATCGGTGGCAAACTTGAACTCGGTCTTGTAGAGGTTCCAATCACCACCGCTGCCGCCGCCTTTTGCCGTCAGTTGGAATCCGCCCGGCCAGGAACGGATGTCGCACACGCCGTTATCCAGGTAAAGGACGCTGACGCGATCGGGATGCAGGCGGGTCCAGGCGTTCACATAGAGCCCGCCGCGCGAGATGCCGAGCAGGGCGGGGCGGGCCGATAGACCGCGCTTGCCGTGCAGTTCCTCGTAAACTTTCTCCCAGACAGCCATGGAGCGCGGTGAGCCGAACTGGTTGCTGACGTTCACCCAGGCGACGTGCCAGCCCTTGGCGACGAGCGCGTCCTCGAACGAGCCGAGGTGGCCGGCGAATTCACCGACCCACAGCCAGGGCTTGCCCGGGGCCGCCTGCGCCGGCACCTTGAGGCCGAGTGTTGTGCCGTCAATGGGGATCTTCTCCACCGTTGGCCGCGGATTTTCCTTGGGCGGGTCCGCGGCAAGGCAGAACGGCAGGGCGAGCAGCGAATACAGAATGCAGACAAGGGTGTTTTTCATGGATGATTCTTTTCGGATTGGATGACCTTGGTTTCCCCGTTGACGCGGACGGCGGCCATGCGACGGTCGTTGGAGGCAACGCGGCAGGAGGTGACCTTGCCATCCTTCCATGCAATGTCCACCTCAAATCCGCCGCGGGTACGGAGCCCATTGATGCTGCCGGCTGGCCACGCCTTGGGCAAGGATAAGTCTGCGCAGCGCTGGTGTTTTCATGTTACGGCCAAATCGCCTGCATTTGCCATGCATCGAGCTTCTTCAGCACGGCGTCCCGTCCTTGCGCGCGGAGGGTGACGCCGGCGCTGTCCTGGCGGTTTGGATAGCGATGCTACTGACTTTGCACTGCCCCCAGGTCAAACCTAACTCCAGGCCGGACGGGAGTGCCGTGAAAATCGCACGGGCCCGGCGGAATCTTGAACAGGCCCTGCAGGTCAAGTCCTTGGCCAATCAGCGGCGAGGACGGCAGCAGGTTGTAGGCGTCGAGCGTCTTCCAACGGGCCGCATCGTCGAGGTCTCCCCCGCTGCCGGGCGCCCGCAACCGCGGATCGACCTGAAACCCGACCGCGGCCCCGTCGAGCATCTCCTGGCCTGATTTCTTTCGCCAATCTGCAAGACCGGCACAACCAGCCACGCGCAGATCGCCATTGATGCGCCAGTAACCGTTGTTCTGCAAGGAGCAGGCCCCGGGATCAATGAACTCAGCGTCATGTCCAGCCCTTGCCCCTTGTTGGTGGTCTGGCCGTCGGGCTTCACGCCGGAACCTGCCAAGATCAGGTCGCGGACCTTGACGTACTGGCAATTCAGCAAGCGGATGCCGTACGAATCGCCGGCCTGGATGGTCGCCGGCCCGTTGCCGTAGGAACCGATCTCGATGAACGCTTCCTTCGTGCCGGACGCTGTAATCAGCAGATTGCCGGAAAAACGCCGGCCGCCTTCAAAGAGGATGCGGTCGCCCGGACGAAGCGTGGCTTTGTGCGCACGCTCGATCGTCTGCCATGCTTGGTTCGGAGTTGTTCCGTCGTTGGCATCCGATCCGGCCGGAGTGATGTAATAGTCCGTGGCGCGTGCCTGCCCGCCGGCGAGCAACGTCAATGCAAAGGCGAAAGAACACAATTTGACGAATGGCGGAGTATTCATTTGTTTCATTTCATTCACCTTCACTTGTCTGATTCATAGTATCACTGTTCTTCGCGCAAGATCATTTTTCCAGCACCTCTGCCGGCGGCGGCGGAAGGATCCGCACCTCGGGCGAGAAGATGGGCGTCTTCGCCGCGGGTGGATCGACCGCGATCACCATATTCCCCAGCCACTCATAGGTGACGTTGACAGACGGGAGCCCATTCTTCCATGTCCCGCCTGCCTCGTGCAGGAAGTGCAGAAGCGGATAGACGATGGTCAATTCATCACCGATCTTGATCCCCGTGAACCCGACATAGTCACCGGACCACTGCACAGGCACGGCATGCGACCCGACAAACGCCTTGACCTGGTCCCGCGGTGCCCAGTGCGGAGGGCGCAGGAAGAAATCGTCTTGCACTCCCGCCTTCACCGTCAGGCGCCCGGTCTTCGGCATGAACGACACCACCCGTCCCCATTTTGAATCCCGGTTGAAACTCATGTTCACGTACACGCCTGCCGGTCCGAGCTTCGATGCGGGATACCGATCAATGACGTGGCTCCAGGTCGTGTAGATGGCCCGCATCCCCTCGGGAGCGCAGCATCCTGCCAACATGATATAGGTGCCCTTTAAGATACTGTTTTCGATGTCGTTGAGCCCGCAACAACTGCGGATACCGCCCTGAAGTTTCCTGACATCTTCGAGTCCCTGCCAGATCTTCTCCTCGCCGCACGCGCGATTGACCATCCTGTATTCGGCCTCGAATTCCGGAGTGACGACGAACTGGCATGGACTGATGCGGTTGCGCAGATACCGTTCGACATTGTCGAAGTACTCGGGATGCCCGCCGCGGGCTATCATTGCCGCGTTGGACATCATGCCGGCAGGGAAATAGCACCTGCCGGGAACCGGATAGACCGCGAGCATTTTTAGCCGCAGCATGATCTTGCGGGCGGTTTCCTTGGATCGCTCGTTACCTGTGCGGCGGAAGTCCTCGGCCAACGAATTAAGGATCTTCGTCGCGCCCCAGACGTGGTACACGTAATCCTTTTCCATATAAACCCTGTTGATATCCCCCTCATTGTAGCAGCCGGGATGGGACAAGACCGTGCCATCCGCCCGCACGTACGCCAGCATCCGCTTGTGAAACGCCGCCTCGGTGTCCTTGCCGGCCATCGAACCGCTGATTTCCCGCATGTAGTACCATTCCCAATCCATCCGGGCGTCCGTGTCGCACGCAACCACCACATCATGCCCGCCAGGAACAGGCGGACAATTCATCAGGTTGGCCTGGAACACCGGTTCGTAATCGAATTCCTTACGCGGCGACCGGATCAGATAGTTCATCGCCCACTGAGCCATGCGCTGGAGATCAATGTCAGCGCTCCGTTCCACGGCAGACACCGGCGGTATGCTTGTTGGCGCCGGTGCCCGCACCGCAACATCGCGAACTTTTCCCGTAAGACCCTTTACTGTATTCTGCGAGACGATTTCACTGGCAGATACCGGAGGCAAAGATACCGGGGTCTTGTCGGCCCCCGCCACCGGATTGTAGAGAGCGAGCGCTGCGAAACCGATCAACCAACGTGTCGTTATCTTCTTCATGGAATACCTTTCTTGGATATCTCCCGCCTATTGAGAGGTTTTCACCAGCAGCTTGAGAATTCCCACACTGCCACCCTCGGCGCCAATCTCCAGTTGCTTCTCCTTGACGGTCCCAACCGTGCAAGTTTGCGCGAATTGATCGTTGACAAAACATTCGATCAGTTTCCCCTCGGCGAACACTTGGATCCTCACAGGTTTCGAGATGTCCACCGGACAGGGACGGGTTCGATTGAATCCCGGACCGATGAGCGATAGTTGCCGGCTTTCGGGCGTAAGACACAGACGGTGGTGTCCGCCAATCGTAATGGCAAGCCGGCTCTTGGGAGTCATGGTGACAAGGCAGTCCAACAGGTAGTGTTCGGGGACGCTGAATGCCGCTTTCGCTTGCTCCTGCCCCGCGCTACAGCGCAAGACAGACCCGTCGTATTGCCACTGTGAACCGGATTGCGTGAACTTCGGTTTGTCGGCCAGTTCAAGGGCGGTATGTTTGTAGACATTGACGACTTCCGCGACGGGTTTCATGTAGAGGAGCCCGTTAGGACCTGCATAGATTTCACGCGGTATGGCCATCGGCCCCCCGGTAAACCACCCGCCGAACCACACATGCCGTTTTCCATCCCAACATCGCTTGGCCGCGATGATGCAGGGCATATCAACCTCCCTTGTCAGTTCCGGGTACTTGTAGGGGCCTTCCAGCCTGTCCGAATAGCAGTACACCTTGCATGAATGGATGTAGTGCGTATCGCCAATCTTGAAGTAGTCCGGGCACTCATCCCCCGGCACCCCCTCAACAGGGTTCTGCTGCTGCCAGGTGACCAGATCTTTAGATGTCATCAGGCCAAATCGAAAGCCTTGCTTCCCTGGAACATTGCCGTTGAAATGCATCCAATACTCATTGGCCTTCCCATTCCAAAAAACCTGGGGATCACGGAAGTCACGATCATGATGGTTGGCGTAATGGATGCCATCCGGCGCGATCATGTGCTCGGGATGTTTCGTCCACTGGATCAGGTCCTTGCTCGTGGCGTGAGAGATGAACTCTTGCCCGGCCGGATTCCTCGGATTCCAGCTTGTGTACCAGGCATGAAAGACACCGTCCTTTTCCACGACGCAGCCGGTGAACATGCATCCTCCCTCCGGCCCGGTCGGGGCACTCTTGTCCGGGGTTAGAGCCGGCGGCAGCTCCTTCCAGGTCACGAGATCCTTTGAGATGGCATGCTCCCAGTTGACGTCATTGTTGCCGGTCGGGTTGGTCAGGTAGAAGACATGATATTCGCCCCTCCAGTAAAAGGGCATGACATCTCCAACCGCACGCTTGGCCGGCATAAAATGAATCGGCGAGCGATATTCCGGCATCTTGTCGGTTTGCGCCACCGCCGATGCGCTGCAAAGAGCCAGCGTTGCGAAAGCGACCATCAGTTTTGCTGTCTTCATGGTGTTTCTTTCCTGTTCTTTCCGGGGAACGCGTATTCCTTGTCGTTGAGCACCTTGCCGTCGGAACGGTAATTGAAACCGCGGATCGCGATCTTCTTATCGGCCGGACTGAGGGCAAAGCCGTAGCCGTGGTCAGCCGTGTCCGAGGACCGGACCACGATGTTTGCGCTCGTCCGGGGCGAGCCAAACTCCAACTCGGCTTCAAAGTAATAATCGGGGTTCTTCTCGGGCAAGTCCAGAAGCACCGTGCCGCCACTCTCGCCCACACATTGCAGGGTTCGCTGGGCGGCGTCGATTTTCCATTCTCCGGAGAGCTTCCTGGCGCAGACAAAAAGATCAACCTTGCTCTCCGTTTTGCGGATGGCGGCCAACAGTTCCGGGAAAGGCCGCACACCCATTGTGCCATCCTTCTTGAAAACAATTTCCCTGCCGATGCACAAGGGGCCGCCGTAGTTCAAGAGTCGCATGGTCGGCGGATAGACGTTTGCCGGCCCTGGCGTCTTGTTGGTCTGTTCGAAATTGGCCAGCCATCCCCAGGTCATCTGGCGTTTGCCATCGGTGGCAAAGCGGGAGGCGGCCTCAATCGCCACACTCAGATACGGCCCTCGGTTTGTCCAAGGCCCGTAGGGGTTCTCGGCCGTGTAGTGCCAGTTGTACCAGTCCTGGCATGCCAGATACCAAAGTTTTCCTTGTTTGAAGATCTGCGGACAACTGCCATACGTTCGGGCCTTGTCTTTGAAGATCGGTTCGCACCGCGTCCACTGGATCAGGTCTTTCGACTTCAACAGGCCCGCGCAAACTTCCGGGCAGCGACCCTCGATGAGCATCCACCACAGGTTTTCTTCCTCGTTGTAGAACACATACGCGTCGCGAAAAAATCCCGTGTCTTTGCGATAGGTACCCCCATCCGCTTCAGCAACCAGTCTGCTCCTGCTGAAATCAAACTCCCAGGGATCGTCGCTGACGACCAGACGGACGGTCTGCGGACCGCATTCGGTATAGAACAAGTAGCAATTGTTCTCGTGGCGCACCACCGTGCCCGTGCAGAGGTCTTTGCCGACCATGGCGGGTTTATGCTCCACCCACTTGACCAGATCCGTGCTTGTGAAATGCGGGACCATGCGAAAGTCGGCGCTCAGCGCATACAGGTGCCACACACCATCCCAGTAAACCGGCATCGGATCGCCGAGATCCTTGCCATCGCCCGTCACGATGAACGGATTGATGCTGGTGTCATGCACATACCCGGTTCGCCTCTGATCGGCTGGCGGTCCAGCCTCGGCGCACAGCACTTTGGCTCCCGTGCAAGACAATCCCAATCCGAGAATTAGCAGAAATGGTTTCATTAACTTCATGGAGATGTCCTTTTCAACCATTCATTTTACGAAATCCCAACCGACTTTGACCGGATAGTAATCGCTGTACAGACCATCGTTCCCGACCGCCCACACGTGTACGTACTCGCTCTCCTGAATAGCCGCGCGGTTGCCGGGCTCGACATCGCCCGTCCAGCAGCGCAGGTCCGCGTTGTATCGCAGATCGTGAATACCCATCCACGGAAAGCCCGACTCCGTGTACTTGACCTCGCGGACCTTGTCCGGCGGGAGATCGATCTTGACTTGAAGTTGGATTGCCTTGCCCAGCGTCACGTTTCCGGTCACCGATGCCTGGGTGATCACCGGGCGTTTTGCCCCTTGAATATAGCGTGGCGCCGTTCGAGGAATTAGTGACCCTGTATAGACAACCCGTTCTTTCACGCCGTGTGGTTTTAACAGAACCTCTCCGGTCAGTTCCTCGTCCGGATACATCAGAAACGGCCCCATGAATTCGCTCGGCTCCAGGTTCTTCATGGAAATGGTGATTTCGTTATCCGCGCCATATTCTACCAGGTCGGTGATGTCCGCGTAGAAGCTATGGCCATAGCGGTCGTGCCTCAGCAGCGCCCCGAGTGCCTTTGAGTTTACGACGACCTTGACGTCGCCGACCCGCTGCAGGGTAAAGGGCACGATCAGCGCGATCTCCTTATCCGTTCGGGAAAACGTCTGATCGACTCCGTTCACCTTGACCTCCTTCACCGCCTCCGGGTCAGAGAGACGAACGCACAGGGGATAGGCTCGGCCCGGCTTTCCGCTGACGGCCGAGATATCGAGTCGGTGATCGACGAGCGCAACGCGGCCGGCAATGCCGACCAGGACCGGCCCATCCGCCTTGACGGCGCGTCGCAGCTCCAGCAGTTTACAGTCATTGGCCGGCACCGCCACAGTGGCCTTCTGGCCTTGGGCAAAGATGGAATTGCCGCGGTCGTCGAGTACGATCACGGCGTCCTCCGCGGGATAGATCTCCACGAACTCGTAATCTCCCTTCTCCTGCAAGTTGATTTCGTCACCGATTTCAAAGGTGATCCGGGTGGAGCGCGGATTGCCGTTGAAAAGGAAGACAAAACCGTGATCGCCCTTGATCCGCGCGTAGCCGTCAACGGCTCCCGGCTGGACTTGCTCGCCGAAAGGCTCGGTATACTGGACGTACTCGAAGTTCTCCTTGGCCCAGCGGGTCCACTTCTTATAAAACGCCTTGTATCCTGGAAGAAGGTCGCTCTCGTAGGGAAGGATTGCGGGCATAATTGAGCCGCTGACCGCCAAGGCCGACATCAGGCTGTACTGCCAACCGTAGAAATCGCAGGCCTTAACCAGTTCCCGGTCCCAGCATCCCTCGCTCATGCGCCCAACGAGGGGATGCCCGATGACCGTGGGAAGAAAGCGAAAACGCATGGACCAGTAGTTCTGAAAACGCAGCCCATCCGCGTTCTGCCGGTCGTCGCTGATCTGGGTGTGGTGCGTGGACACGCAGGCCGTTTGCTCGTTGTACACCTCGTGTCCGTCGACATCCTTCAGCCCCCACAGACCGAACTGCTTGGTGCCGTAGAACGCCTGGATGAAAAGCCCGGGGTTCTCCGCCTTCAGGTGGCTTCCCAGTTCCATGCAGCGCCGCCAGCCCTTGTAGGCACCCATGCCGGCAACGTGGCCGTGCCTCTCGTCATGGCAGTTCATCGCCGAACCGCGGCTCGGGTCCCAGTTCCAATTGCTCAACTTGTACTTCTTGATCGTGTTGTCGTGGACTTTGAACCACCATTCATAGAAGTCGTCGCAGCCGAGGCAGTAGTCCGGGGCACGCCGGCCCGCCGCATCACTCTTCGTCCATTCCGGTTTGTCAGGCCTGCAATTCAAATCCACGTTAGGGTAGAAAAAACCGTAGGAAATCCCCTTGCTCGCAGCATAGTCGGCAACCTGCCTCGCTGTTCCAGTATTCTCCGCGGGAAGCAGTTCCCAGTAATCTCTTGCCGCATGGGGTTTCCTCTCGGGAGGGAGCGGACAGAAGTAGTTATTGAAGATGATCATATCTCCTCCGATGTCCGCGAAGGTGTCGATCGCCTTGGTGAAATACAGCTTGTCGGCGTCGTTCTTAGGCGTCATGGGCAATGGATGGAAGAACTGGTAGTTGATGCTGAGAAAGCCCTTCTGCACAGGCGCCAGATAATCGAGGGCGAAGGCCCGCATCGCCCGGCTTTCGTTACGATCGATCGGTATGTAACCAGAACCGTTAGGGTACCGGAACGGCCTGTCGCTATCCTCGATCATCACGCCGGACTGCTTGTAGATACCCATGAACTGCGGCTCGCTCTCATAGCCTTCACCCGCCTTGAGGATCAGACCGGGCTCGAAGCTCAGCGCGACACCCCTTTCGTCCAGGTCGGCCTTGTAGAATGGGTTCTCAATGCCAGTGAAGAGTCCGCCGTGCGGATAGCGGATGAACTCGACGGTGGGCGCCTGCCAGAATGTCAAATAATGGATAGTCTCGTCGGCCGGTGTGGTGAAAGTTGTTTTGCCCATCGGCAGGTTCTTCACCCTGAGCGGAACGCTGTTGGTGATCTTCAAGGCACGGCGGAAGAAACCATTCTTAGTTCCCAACGTATAGATGAGATCAACGCCGAGCTTGCTCATTCCGGGTTGGTTGAAATCGAATCGAAAGACAACGCGATCCCTCTCTTCCCGCACCTTGGCCGGCTTGGTGTCCTTGTTTGAAAACTGACCCAGGTCTGTATCCAGTTCGAACGCGTCGGACTCAAAGGCATACGTCTCCAATGCCAGCCTATTCTCCACGGAAAGCAGTTGGCCCGTATCCGAGATACAGACCTTCAGCCTATCATTGGCCAACTGACGAGGGGCGGCCTCAGCCTGTGATGCAGTAAGACTCGTGACCACCAACAGCATCACTAGCACAGGCCATTGGCTATGGCGACGGACGCACTGCGATCGCCCTTTTCTTCCCGGTCGAACCCCGGCTGGAGGCACGACCGTTCGCAACAGCGCACTTGTACACGTCCTAAGGAAGTCTCTCCGCATCATGTTCTTCTTTGATGATCTCTGCCTCGCGCTCATACTCCGGCCTCCGTTAAGAACCTGTAGTCCAGATGGACTTCAACTCATGGATATCGAGCTTGTCAATCACAATATCCCCGCCCTGGACGCTGCACTCGAACGAATCGTCGTCCAGCGGGAATGTGCAGCGGACGGGGGAGTAGAATCGGCCGTCGGCCGTAAAGATCTCGATGAAGATCGTGTCGATCAAGATTCGGATCTGAATCTTTCCGTCGACCAGCACCAAGGGAGCGGTGATCTGGTGCCGCTCCTGTGATTCGAAGAATTGCATCTGCATTTTCTGAAGGTCGAACATGATGTCGCGGCCGAATACATGGAGCTTGAATGCCTTTGCCCCGGCCGGGATGATCTCGGCGTCGATGTCGAAAGTTCGGCCCTTGACCACTGGACGCAACGGCTCGTTGGGGACAAGCTTCTGACCCTTGGGGATGCGGTGGCTCCGTTGATACAGTTTCTTGATCTCGGGAACCGGATACTTGTACATTTCAATGTTGCCGCCGCCGACCGGGCGCAGCGTTAGATCGAGCGGGAAGGTCTGCATGCCGACAGGGAGGCCGAAGTCGTACACCCCCGCTCTCGCGATCCACACTTTGCGGCCGTTCGGCACGTCGTTGAACACCTGCGACGCATAGTAACTGCCGTCGGTATGGGCAAAACCCATCGTACCCGTCTGCGGCGTGAACTTGGCGCCGTCGAACGAGCCGATCACATAATTGCAGTTGGCGCCGAAAAAGACCCATTTTCTGTTCTTCTCGTCGCCGTCTACCGGCAATTCGAACAGGTCGGGACATTCGTGGAATCCGTGGATCTCGCTCCGCTTTTCCCAGTGCTTGAGGTTCGTCGAGGTGAGCACGTGGTAGACATTGGCGTGGATGTAGAGGATCATGACCCAGTGCTTGCCCGGCTCGTACCACAAGACCTTGGGGTCGCGGTTGTCGCGGTCGACGTTGGGAATGATCGGGTTGCCCGTGTACTTGGTCCAGGTCCGGCCACGATCATTGCTGAAAGCCATGTTGATCGTCGCCGTCTTCCCGGAAGGCATCCAAGGAGCACAGGCCGCACTCGCCGTATAGAACGCCACCAGCGGCGACTCCCGACCGGTCTTGAAGCCCGCGGTGTTGTTCGTGTCGGCGACGGCCGAGCCGGACCATTGGGCCCCGTCGCGGTCGGGCCAGAAATAGAGCGGCAATTCTTGCCAGTGGACCAGGTCGCGACTAACCGCATGCCCCCAGGTCCAGTTGCCGTGCAGCTCGGACGGCATGCAGTCAAACGGCAGGGTCTGGTAACCAAGGTGATATTCGCCATCGTAGTAAACCAGCCCATTGGAGTCGGTGGCTTGACCGTAACGCGGCGTGTAGTGGAAGCGAGGTCGGATTGGTTCGTTGTAGATTTTCGGACCATCGGTCATCTTGTCCGACGGAACGAGCACGTTGGCGACCGCCTCCGATGTGGACTCGACACCGTCAAGCTTTTCGATTTGCAGTACGGCCGTTTGGCCCAAGTGGGGAGTCAAATCGACCGGCACCCACATCTGGGGATTCTTCAGATCGAACGGGACCATGTGCGCCATGATCATTTTGCCATCGATGAAAACCTTCATCTCCCGAAACGGCGAGTTCTTGTTGATCGGAAAATTCAGCCAACGTTTGTCCAGGACAAGTTTCCGCTCGACATACCCGGCCTCCGGCACCGGCCTCTTGTCGGTCTGGTAGAATGTGTCTGCCAGGATGTGGCCCCCTTGGGAGTTGTCCGCAATTTCCAAATGGACCTTCTCGCCGAGGTAGTCAGAAACGTCGAAGCAGTCTGTGCGGAGAGTGCCAGAAACCCCTTGTTTTTCCCATGCACCCTGGGCCGGCCGTGGCCCGAACGCCTCGCCTTCGGTCCTCCAATCGCCCCAGTCGGGGCCTTCAAAGTTGTTGATGAGGATATCGCCGCCTTCGCCCGCAAATGAGCGAGAAACGAGCGTCACACAAAACATTACCGCAAACAAGGATGTCGTACACTTCATGGAGATGTTCCTAGTCGTGAGGTTCCCGCGTTTTCACCTTCAGTTCCAGCACTTCCGCTTTGCCGCCCGCAACCTTGAATCGCAGCACACACTTCGGATAACGGATGAGTGTCATGGGCACCACGCTTTCAGGGCAGTTAAGGCGGCAGGATCGCCGGCCTGCAAGATGCCGATGCGACCGCTGGCGCCCTGCGGGAGGCTGTAGCAATCGATCAAAAGATCCTCCAGATAGAATTCGATCAGACTGCCTTTCAGCAGGAGTCGGAACCTGGCGGTCGGACCAAACGGCCACTCTCTATCAATCCGGTCCTCCGCCTTGAATCCGGTGCCGTCCGCACGCATCGGACCCAGCTCGGCAATACCACCGGCGTGGACGAGGATGGCGGTCCCGGAGTCGTTGCCTTGCGCGAGGAAAAGGCCCACAGGCGGGGATTCTTTCGCAGCGGGCAGCTTGAGCGTGCCTTCCAGGATCAGGCCACGGCGCGGGTCAAACTCCGGTTCGATCATCGCCACCGTCGGCAGTTCCTCAGGGCGCAACGCGGGTGGCTTGACCGCGACCGCTTCTTCCTTCAGCTTGTCATTGCCCTTCCACCAGCCCAGTCGTAGCGTGCCGGCGTCATCCAGCAGAGCGGACTTGAGCGTGCCAAAATAAACCTGACCATCGCGCGCGATGGAATGATGGTTGACCAGCATGCCATCGGGAGTGGGGAAAAATCGGGAAAAGTAAGTGTGTCCGGCCAGGAGGCAAAAGTTCTTCCTGGCGGCGACGAACGGCCCTTCGGGCAGATCGGCCACGAGTGTCACCATAGTGGGGTGGGTGCCGAACATCATGTAGTACATGTCCCCGATCCTCTCAATCGCGCCGACTTCCCCCTCACGGACCCCCGACACCTTGGGCGGCGGCAGCGCCTTCCACGTAATTCCGTCCAATGTTTCACCGAATCCGAATCGCCCCCCTGTTTCTGCTTTGGGCGTCGCGGTCCAATAACCGTACAATCCGCCGCCGGGTCGTGGGATCGTCCAGATGCAGTCCCAGCGGCCGTTCTTCTCATACCAGCGTTCGTCCTGGACGAATTCGTAGTCGTTGCCGAGACGCGTCCAATGAACGAGGTCCTTGGACTCGGCGAAGAAAATGGTTTGCCGCGGCCCTTTCCACTCGGAGAAGTTCATGAAAAACTTGCCGTCCTTTGCGAAGTCGGGCGATTTCCAGGTCGAACCGGTGCCCATCCAGGTCACGCCACGGCCCATCGACAACACCCGGCCGATTTCCGTCCAATGCACGCCGTCGGGCGAGCGGGCCATGGAAATGTTGTCCCATTGGTCGCGGGCTTTGGCCAGGTAGTAGAGGTAGTAGTTGCCCTGGTGGAGATACAACCAGGTGTCCCACATGTTGCCCGTTCGCTTGGAGCGGGCTTTGTAGAAGAGGGTCTGAACACCGGCGTCGAAGGGCGTTTCCTCCTCTCCTTCGATCGTCAGAAGCTTCGCGTCCTTCGCCGCCCACAGGTAGCTGTTCCCATCCAAGACCAGTTTGCCGTCGGCGACCTTGGCGTTGCCTTCAAGCCGGCAGGCCGGAAACGTCCTCATGAAGTCCTCGGCCTTGCCGTCTTCAAATGTCCACCACGCCAGCGGCTTCGGGTCGGATGGCCTGTTAGGAATCAACGCCCCAAGCTGCCGGGCGTTGAGCGCCGTGTCGTAGATGCGAACGTCCTCGATAGCGCCGGTGAAGAACCCGATTTCACCCATCTCGCCGATATAGCGCAAGCCGATCAACACCGTGGCATCATCGCCGAAGGACTGCGCCCGACCCATGGGGTAGACGGCGTATTCCTCGCCGTTCCGAAAGAGGGTGACCTGGTCGCCACGGTAGGTAATCGCGAGCTGCACCAGCGTATTGGGGCCTGCGCTCTCCAGCGGCCAGTTCGCCTGGTCCCGGTGCGTGCGCCGGAAGAAATCGCTGCCGGCCATCCATTTGCCCTGGGCCAATTCACCCAGCACGATGGCATCAAACCGCCCGGCCTTGTCGATCAGCGTCAGCACGCTGCCGCCCTGCTGGGTCAGATTGCCCGCCGCAACCCAGGCGACGAGCGTCTTGTCGCGGAGCGGCGGATCTTCGGACGCCGCATCGGCGATAGCGAGGAGGAAGAGTGGGAGAATGGCGAATAGGTATAACTGTTTCATTTCTGTCCTCCTAGCGAAGCCACTTGCCGCCGTCCGGCTTCGCCGGGTCAAGCGACTCCCCGGCAAAACCATTCAGTGCCAGAATCCACATGGGGCTAACAGCTGTTATGAGATAAAATGCAGTCATGGATCGTGTATTTCCCGGGGTGGATTATGGCAGAACCTTTCCGGTGAGCCTGGTGCCTGCCGGGACAATGGAAACAGCCTGGTCGTTGGTTAGTGACAAGATCAGCTTCCCATCGGTCACTGGAACATTCTTTTTCAAGGGCGCACAGCCCTCCAGAGTAATTTGATAGAGATCCACGCTCTTGACGTCGCTCCAATCGGCAGGCAACCGCCACGCCTTGTTTTCGCAGCCGGGCCTGCTGTAGGCGATGATCTCGTTGCCATTCCACAATGCCGGAACGAACAGGTTGTCATCCTCGCGCAACACGAAGTCACCCTTGCGGATGATGCGCTTGCCGTTTTCCGTTAGGGCGACAACCCCGTCGCTGTAGTATAGCACTTCGTTCTCAAACTTCTGCCGTTCCAGCCGGCTCAGGTAATACCACGGCAGGGTCGTCCGGCAGAACATGCCCAGGAAACCGGGCATGTTCGTCTTGTCGTGGTTCCAGATTTCTTCGCCGTGCATGCTGGAGCCGAAGCGGAAATCGCCGTCGCCGCCACGGTCGGTGCGGCCGCGCGCTCCCAAGCATTCCGGGATCTCCATCGGGTTCCAGGAATACCACCACGACATCGGCTGCAAGCCGATGAAATGTTCGCCCGGCGGATGCGCCCAGCCGGTCCCCTCGCCCGTGACATCAAATCCCCGGTCGCGCCAGTAATGGAAGATCTTGCGTTGGGTTTCGACGAATTTCTCCGGGGTCAATCCGCCGTTCTCGGGTTTGGCATGCCAGGGGCTGATCGGCGTGCCACCGTCGCGGTTGGCAATGAACACATCAACGTGAATGGTGTGCCCCTCTTTCAATTCAGGGATCATCTTGATCAATCCATCAATGCGCCGTTGCGCCAGTCCGGCTTCCCATTCCTTGGGATAGACCACGTTGTACATGTCCTCCCCCTTCATTGCAATTCCCGCGACCAGCAATTGGCCGCTCGCATCCCTGGCAAAGCAATCCTTGGCCACATACTCGTCGAACAGCGGGCTTTGCTTGTAGGCGTCCAGCATATTGATGTGCAAACTCACCGTGGTGTTATACTTCCTGGCTTCGCGGATGAGCCAGCGCAGACTATCAAGCGCGGTGGCATCCTGCTTCCGCTTCAGCCGGGGATTCACTTCATCCCAGGCGGGATAGCCGTGGTCGTGCCCGCCCTTTTGCCAGCCGACCAGGTAGAGGATCTTGGGTATGCCGCGGGTCAGGTTATCGGTCTTCCGGATGACTTCGAGGGCTTCCTCAAAGGTACACATCACATCGTGCGGCTTCTGAAACAGTGGCTCCTTGGCAAGCCGCTCCACCGGGTCCCCTTCCATGCCGAGGAACAGCTTCAACACCAGGGTCTGGTGATAGTCCCGGTAAAACGGCGCAACCACCACCTCGGTGCTGGCTGTGAAGTGTCGGCCTGCTTCCATGACCACCGCCTCGACGGTTGCGATGCCACCCTCTTTGGGCACAACCTTGTCGCCATCAATCGCAGCCACCTCCACCTTCCCGCTGGCGGCCTTGGTCGTCACCTTGATCACCGCCTCCGCAGGCCGAAGGATGTGCTGAGAGCCGTCCGAATAGAACGCGGTCAGGGTCAATTTCCCCGTGGCATTCGTTTGGCGCACTGGGGTGAGAACCTTCGGCCTGATCTGAAGAGTGATGCGCTCCAGGGTCCTTGCTTCAGCCGAACCGGCCCGGGTGCAGCAGAGCGGCAACGCCAAGGCAAGGTTCAGCAGTAAGAATGGGATGGTTTTCATGAGTTATGCGATCCAAGTGTCATTTACCCCAATCCCGACCAGCCTGCGGCAGGCACCGCACACATCAACATCATTCGTGTGGTTGGGTTGTTCATTCCAGCATCTTTCACCGCATTCAAGCCGTTCACAACTTTTCGGATTGGATGACTTTGGTTTCCCCATTGACGCGGACGGTCGCCTTGCGGCTTTCGTTAGATGCAACGCGGTAGGAGGTGACCTTGCCATCCTTCCATGCGATGTCCACCTCAAACCCGCCGCGGGCACGAAGTCCCTTGACGCTGCCGGCGGGCCACGCCTTGGGCAGTGCGGGCAGTAGTTCAATCTCGCCGGCGTGGCTCTGCATGAGCATCTCGGCGATCCCCGAGCAGCCGCCGAAGTTGCCGTCGATCTGGAACGGCGGGCAACTGTCGAACATGTTGGGCAGCGTCCGGGGCGGCGTCATCAGCATCGCCAGCAGTTTATACGCGTGATCGCCGTCGAGCAATCTTGCCCAGAGGTTGATCCGCCAGCCCACGCCCCAGCCGGTGGCGTCGTCGCCGCGGATTTCGAGCGACTTGCGCACGGCGGCGGCCAGTTCGGGCGTGCCGCGGGGCGTGATTTGAGCGCTGGGATAGAGACCGTACAGGTGCGAGACGTGGCGGTGCTGCATCTCCGGTGCCTGCATGTCCCAATCGTCGAGCCACTCCTGGAGTTGGCCCGCCTTGCCGATTTGATTCGGGGCCAGCCGCGCGCGCGTGGCCACGAGCTTGGCGCGCACGTCGGCGTCCAACCCGAGAATCTCCGACGCCTGGATGCAGTTGGAGAACAAGTCGCGGATGATCTGGCTGTCCATGGTGGGGCCGGCACAGACGCTCGCGCCGCCGGGATGGGTGTTTTCCGGTGATAGTGACGGGCAGGTCACCAACCACTTGTGTTTCGGTTCTTCCACGAGTGTATCGAGGAAGAACTGGGCGGCGCCCTTCATGACCGGATAGACTTGCGCCAGGTATTTCTTATCGCCGCCGAACTCGTAGCGGTCCCAAAGATGCTTGCAGAGCCATGCCCCACCCGTCGGCCAAAACCCCCAGGTTGGACCGTCGATCGGTGCCGTGGCCCGCCACAAGTCGGTGTTGTGATGGCACACCCAGCCGCCCGCGCCCCAATTCACCTTGGCGGTGCGGCTGCCGGGCTCGACCAACTCGGTGACCATCTGGATCAGTGGGGCGGTGCACTCGCCGAGGTTGGCCGGTTCGGCTGGCCAGTAGTTCATCTCGGTGTTGATGTTGATGGTATACTTGCTGTCCCACGGCGGTGCCATGCTCTCGTTCCACAAGCCCTGCAAGGTCGCCGGCTGGCCACCCGCCCGCGAACAGGACAGCAGCAGATAGCGGCCGAATTGAAAATAGAGCGCCGCCAGTTGCGGGTCGTTGCCCTCGGCAAATTTGGCAATGCGCTGATCGGTCGGCAGTTGCGCCTGGTCGGACGTGCCGAGATCCAGCGCAACCCGCCGGAACAGCCGCTGATGTTCCGCGACGTGGTCCTTGCGCAGGGAGGCTAACGGTTTCTTGAGTGCTTGGGTTAGATAGGCCTTGGTCAGCGCCTCGGGGTAGCCGCTGACGTCCTTGAAGCTCTTGTAACTCGTGGCGGCGGCAATCAGCAAGGTGGCCGAGTCCGCGCCGCTGACCGAAACGCTGTCTTTGCCGGCGGTCATCTTGCCGCCTTGCGTGAGAACGCGCACGCGCGCCTCGAACTTCAGCGCCCCCGCAATGCCGTTGGCTTCGGCGTTGACCCCCCGCATCACCAGCGTGCCCGGCGACTCCGCCTCGACCGTGGCTTTCTGCGGCGTGGCCATCGCCGCGGTGAAGTCGATCCGGCCCGGCTTGTCGGCGCTCAGATGAACGACAATCACCTGATCCACCGGGCTCGAGAAAACCTCGCGGACGAATTTCACCCCGGCGACCGTGTAGGTCATCCGGGCGATGGCCGTGTCGAGATCGAGCTCACGCCGGTAGCCGGTCACGTCGCCGTCCCTGGGAATACTCAATTTCAAATCGCCCACCGGCTCGTACGGCATTTGCTTGAGCGGACGCGCCATCATCTTCGCGCCGATCAGGCCGTGTGCCTCGCCGTACTTGCCCGCGAAAATCAGCCGCCGCGCCTCGGGCAGGGCTTGCAAGGCTTCCGGACGGCTCGGGTCATAGGGTCCGCCCGCCCACAGCGTGCCTTCGTTGAGTTGCAAGCGGTCCTGGTCGACCCCGAAGAACACCATGGCGCCGAGCCGCCCGTTGCCCACCGGCAGGGCCTCGACCCACTGCCCGGCCGGATGATCGTACCACAACTTCAAGTCCTGCGCCGCCGCGGGCTGGCCGGCACCGGCGGCAATCACGAGGGCGGCAACAAGGAAATGCGAATTGGAGGCTCTTTTGTGATTCATGGTTTCCGATTGGGGTGGATGGGTGGTGGGGGAAGCAATCGATCAGAACGCGTCCCGCCCTGCCGGTCTTTCACCTCATTGACAGGCCCCCCATGGAGGGTGTTTGAGCGGTGGCGATGAATTGGAACAATCGGTGCAAGAATCGTCCACCCTAATTGCGTATATCGCCTCCCGACTAACTCCAAACTCGCCCCAACCATGAAAAAATCGTTTGCCCTTCTGGCCGTCGCCCTGACCGCCGTCACCGCCCTCACCCGACCCGCCGCTGCTGCGGAGTTTGCCATTCACGATGGCGAGCGGGTCGTGCTGCTCGGCGACAGCATCACCGAACAACGCCTCTATACCACCGTCATCGAAGCCTACACCCTCGCACGTTTCCCGCAGTGGAAACTCTCGTTCCGCAACACCGGCTGGGGCGGCGACACCGCGCAGGGCGGCCTGGGACGCGCCGCGCGCGACCTGCTGCCGCTCAAGCCGACGTTCGTCACCATCGACTTCGGCATGAACGACCACGGCTACCGGGCCTACGATGAAGGTATTTTCAAGAACTACATCGACAAGCAGACGCAGTTGGTTGAGCCGCTACGAATTGAAGGTCACCGGCCTGACGGCCCCGAAGTACCAACTCCTGATCGATGACAAACCCGCAGCCGGGTTCACCGCACAGGAATTGGCGCAAGGCTGCAACCTCACGCTGACGGCGGGGCCGATCACCGAACAAGCCCGGCAGTGGTGGTCCTTGGTGGCGGAAAAAAACAACGTCTTCTTCAAGCGCTGGCGCGAAGTGCAATTGTACGGGCCGCCGGACTGGGCCAAGTCGCCGGCCTTTGAGACCGTCCGCGAGAAGGAGTTGGCGCGACTCGACGAGCAAATCGCGCAACTGGAAACCAAGATCAACACCATGCGCCAACCGCTGCCGCACACCTTCGTGTTGAAACCGGCTGCGCCTTGATCTCGCGGGCGGATTTTTCAACCAGGACGAGGCCAGGGAATTCGCCGCCGGGCTGCGTGCTCTCGACCATTACCAGTGCAGAACGGATGCGGCGGGAAAAATCCAGCGCCGCGCCAGCTATCCTACCCCAGAACTGACCCCAACAAGGGCTCTTGCGGATTCTCCTTGGCAAGGGGAAGCGGGGAATCCACCGTCAGCACCGGGAGGCATCTCCTGAGTCAAGCCACCAGTTTCTAACAACATAGTCCACATGAAATCCATCTGCCGCTTTTTCCTGCCCGTTCCGGCGCTGTTTCTTCTACTCGCCGGCAACGCGGCGGCGGAGATCAAGGTCACTGTCGCCCATCCGGGAAACGCTGCTGAGGCCCAGGGATTCGCTTTCAAAAACGGTCCCACCCCGCGCCGCAGCGACGCCGCCACCACCGCCAAGTTCACCCTGTTGGACGGTCGGCGCGACGGCAACGGCGGTACCCTCGAGGTGTTGCACGACGGGCAGGTCCCGACCGAGGCCGACCAACCGGGACGGAATTTCTTCTTCGCGAGCGGCACCGCAGGCGGGCGCATTCTGGTGGACCTTGGCAAAGTCATCCCCATCCGAGAGATCGACACCTATTCCTGGCACCCCGGCGTGCGTGCTCCGCAGGTTTATACCGTCTATGCCAGCGATGGTGCCGGCGCAGGATTCTCCGCCGAGCCCAAGCGGCCGCTGGATCCGGCCACCGCCGGTTGGAAGCCGCTCGCCAAGGTGGACACCCGTCCGGCCAGTGGCAATGCCGGCGGACCCTACGGCGTTAGCATGACCGATTCGGCCAATCCGCCCGGCAGTTTCCGTTACCTGCTGTTTGACATCCAGCCCTCCCGCGAGGGCGATCCGTTCGGTCAGACGTTTTTCAGCGAGATCGACGTGGTGGACCGCGCCGCGCCCGCGGTGGAACCGCCGGTGCCGGTGATTCCGGTGGATTCCTACACGACCACGGGCGGCCGTGAAACCTTCACGATTGCCTGCCAGGATGCCCCTGACATGCACGACTGGACCCACACCGAACTCGCTCCGGTGCTCCAGCAATGGTATCCCAAGATCGTCGAGTTGCTGGCCAGCGACGGGTTTGAGGCACCCCGGAAGTTCTCCATCGTCTTCGCCAGTCGGAAGAACCTGCAGATCGATGCGCCCGCGTACACCTCCGGCACGCGGGTGACCTGCAACGCGGATTGGCAGCGGCAGAACCTCAAGGGCGAGGCCATCGGCTGCGTCATCCATGAGTTGGTCCACGTGGTCCAGCAATACGGCGCGGCCCGCCGGGGCCGGCGCGTGAACCAGCCCGGGTGGCTCACCGAAGGCATCCCCGATTATATCCGCTGGTATCTCTACGAACCACAGGCCCACGGCGCCGACATCGGGGCTCGTAGTCTGGCCAGGGCCCGCTACGATGGCAGCTACCGGGTCAGCGCCAACTTCCTCAACTGGGTCACGGAAACGCATGACAAGAAGATCGTCATGAAGTTGAACGCAATGCTCAGGCAGGGCACCTACGATGACGCCGTTTGGAACAAGGAAACGGGCCGCACCATCGAGGAATTGGACGGCGACTGGAAGGCCGACCTGGCGGAAAAGCTCAACATTCCCGCCCCCGCCAAAGCTGTCCCCCCCACCGGCCAAAACCCACTCCCCAAGCAGAGTCACGCCGCTGGCGACGAAATTAGCCAGGCCCTGAGCCACGCGCTATGCCACACCATGACTGCGGATCAGGTTGAAGGCCATTGATCCGGGTTGCTCGCTCTATGTTAGGGTTTCCTCTTCCCGGCGATCAACGAGGAGTTCTGACGAACGCGGCTACCCGCCCCCGGTGGACATCGCCCTCCGGGTGGCCACGGCGGTCACGCCGTGGCGCGCATGGGAATGCGTTTTTCAGACAGCCTCTCAGCAGGCTGGAAGCCCAATACTGTTCAATTAGGCGCGAAGGACAGATAAATTCAACCACGGATTACACGGATGTACACGGATAAAAGAGAAAACGCGGAGCACTATCCGTGCCAATCCGTGTCATCCGTGGTCAAAAATTCTTAAGTGGCC
>JAIPKB010000284.1 GCA_021733795.1 Akkermansiaceae bacterium
ACGCCGCTTGGTCGATGATGAAGGGTTTCGCGATCTCGATGGCTTCGTATCCCACTTCGCGCCAGGCGGGCAGGTAGTGGGCGAGGCCGTGCGTTTGATCAACACCCCAAAGGTGGCGGACGAGTTGCAGTTTCATGGCAGGGTGGGTCGGCAGGTTGTTTTTTGTTAGAACGTGTCACTGGCGATCTGCCCTTCGGCCACACCGAGTGCGGCGAGCATTTTGTGGCAGGCTTTGATCATCATCGGCGGCCCGCAGAGATAGAACTCGACCGCGCCGGGATTCGGATGGTCCTTGAGGTATTGCTCGAGCACCACCTCGTGGATGAACCCGGTGGGGCCGGCCCACTGGTCCTCCGGCAACGGCGACGACAGCGCCGGGTGGAACGAAAAATTCGGATGTTCCGCGGCAAGGGATTCGAAATAGTCCTGATAGTATAACTCTTGTTTCGAGCGCGCGCCATACCAATAGCTGACCTTGCGGGCGGTCCGCTGCGTTTCGAACAGGTGCGAGAGATGGGAGCGCAGCGGGGCCATTCCCGCGCCACCGCCAATATAGACCATCTCCTTCTGGGTTGGCTTGATGTGGAAATCACCGAACGGCCCGATCGCGGTCACGAGGTCGCCTTCCTTGAGGCTGAATATGTAACTTGAGCCGACACCCGGCGGACAGTCCTGGCCTGGCTGCGGGGTGGCGATGCGGACGTTGCAGCGCAGGGTGCGCTCAAGGTCCGGGTTGCTGGCGAGCGAGTAGTTGTTGCGGCGCCCGGCCCCGGAATGGCTCGCGCTGAGGGCGAAGACGTGCTGCGTCTCCCACACCGTCGCGTAGGGTTCCGGGATGTCGAAGTCACGGAACCGGATCGTTTCATACGCCGGAATGTCGAATTGCAGGTAGTCGCCCGGCTTGAACCCGATGGTCACGGATGGATCGACTGGCTCGATCACCAGTTCCTTGATGAAGGTCGAGACGCTGCGGTTGCTGACCACCCGGAATTCCACGGTTTGTGTGGTACGTGCGCCCGCGCCGCCGGCCTTGGCGACGTTGACAAACAAACGGCCGTCGCGCTCCTCGATCGGATAGGTGGCGAGCCCCCGGCAGACGGGTGCCCGCGCCGGCGAGCCGTCGGCGAGGTTGAACCTGCCGTTGTGCTTCGGGCATTCAACGATCCCGTCCTTGACCAAACCGTCGACCAGATGGGTGTTGCCATGGGTGCAGATGCCATCGGTGGCATACAGCCGGCCACCGGCGTCGCGAACCAGCGCGAAGGTCTTGCGCTGATGGTCGAAGCGAAGGATGTCTTCCGTGCCGAGGCGGGAGGACTCGCCGACGGCGATCCAGCCGTCCGCGTCCGGCTCGGTGGAGGACACCACCGTGGAGGAATCGGCACTGCGGGAGGCCGGCGGCGGCAGTTGGCGTTTCACATGCCAGGCGGGATCCCGCACCTGATGGAGGAGGGCGGGGACGATCTCGCGCCAGGCGTTGAAAATACTCGAATAGGGCGTCGGGCAGTCGTTTTTCACCGCCTCATGCAGTTCGGGGAGCCGGTGGTAGGGCACCAGCGGAAACATGTGGTGTTCCACATGGTAGTTCATGTTCCAGTAGAGGTAGCGGTTGATCGGGTTCATATAGACCGTCCGGCAGTTGAGCCGGTGGTCCAGGACGTTTTCGGCCAGCCCGGCGTGTTGGGTGAGCCCGTAAACGACCATCAACCAGGCACCGAACAGGTTCGGCAGGCCGATGAACAGCAGCGGCAGGATGCTCGAGGTGGTGACCGCCAGCGTGATCACCGCCGCGTAGATCAGCAGATAGATCCGCGCCCGGAACCAGACTTTCGGAAATTCGCTTTCCGGCACGAACGTCCGCTCGTCGGCCGTCATCCCGCCAACGGCATGCAGCAGGACCCGGCTGAAATACTGCGGATAGACCTTGAGGTTGAAGAACGCCATGACCACCGACTTGAGGTCCGGCGGGCGGGGCACGGCGATCTCCGGATCACGGCCCACGATGATCGTGTCGCTGTGGTGCCGGGTGTGGCTCCAGCGCCAGATCGTCGATTCCCGCATCACCATGAACGAGGCGATTTCGTACAGCCAGTTGTTCATCCAGTCGGTCTTGAACGCGGTACCGTGGCTGGACTCATGCCAGCGGGAATCCGAGGTGGTGCCGTAGAGCACGGCATAGCAGAGGTAGGGAATCACCGCCCAGGTGGAGCCCCACAGGGCGACGGTGGCCGCCGCGCAGCCGAAAATCAGGGCGAACCAAAGAATCGTATCGCGGATCGCGGGCCCGTTGCGGCGTTCGAGAAACTTCCGCATCGTGGCCCGCGGGACCGGGCACTGATACCAATCGGCCTCGGCCAGGCCTTTTTCCACGGCAAGCGCGGCATTGACGCCAGTGAGGCTGTAGTCAAGGCTGGCAGGCGGTCTCAGGGAGGTGGCGGCTTCACTCATGGGATGGGGGAGGTTGTCGGATTGGGAAAACGCACGCACGCGAGATGCCGGGAGCGAACGTCTTACCAACCCGAGACTAGCCCGGCCGCCGGACCCCTGGAAGGAAATTTTCCGTAAACGCTGAAATCAGCGGATGCGGCGATCTTTCCGAAGCAACGGCAAGCTTCCGCCGCGAAAACGCCTCACTTCTTCCCGGTCCGCTTCACCTGTTCCTTGATTGTTTCCTCCACCTTGAGGTCGAACGAGTCGCCCTTGCCTTCCTTGGCGAGGCGGGCCTTTTCCTGCTCGATGAAATCGGCGCGCTGGCGGACGAGTTCATCCAACTGCTTGTTCAGGGTGCTGCGTTTCGCCTGTTGCTCCTCAAGGTAGGCCTTCCGCTCGGGTTCCGTCATTTTCTTCATCTCCGGCGGGAGTTCCTCCTCCTTGACGGACTCCAGCTTGACCGAGCCGTCGGCCAGATCCGCCACCAAATCGCCGCGACCCTGGATCGCCTTGCCCCCGGTCATGGTGTTGAAGGCGGCCCGTGAGGCGGCGACCGCCGGTGCGGCATCCTTGGCGACCGTGTTCTTTTCCCTAACCGAAATCTGCTGGGCCACGCTGCCGTAAGCCACCGACGTTTCGCCGAGAGCCGCGCTGAGCTTGGCAATCTCACCATCGTGGGGAGTGGTCATGGCGACCATGCCGCCGGTTTGGGCGAGAGCCACATAGGTTCCCTCCGCCAGTTTCGCGATTTCCTGCCAGACGGGGGTGGTCTCGCCGTGGCCGCCGCATTGCACGGTGTTGATGATGATGCCGCTGGTGGCCGCAGTCTTGCAGGTGACGGGATATTTGACATCGTCCTGATAGTCCATGTGCGGCGGACAGTCGCCCACGAGGAAAATGATTTTGCTGGAGTCCTTGGCATCCGACCACTTCATACTGGTGACCGCTTCATCGAGTGCCTGATTGACGCTTTCCGGGGTGTCGCCACCGCCGCCCGCCTTGAGCGAGCGGAGGTTCTTGAACACCGTGTCGATGTCATCGGTTAGATCAAACTTTTTGGTGACATATTCATCTTTCCGGTCGCGATAGGAGACCAGGCCGATCCGGACAACGGGCCTCGGTTGTTGGCTGATCACGCTGTTGGCGATCGACCAGATCTTCTCCTTGGCCCCCTCGATGAGGCCCGACATCGAACCGGTGGAGTCGAGGACGAAGACGACATCGACGACCGGTTTGGCGGCCTGCGGCGTGGTGTCATTTAGTGTGGGTTCCGGCGTGGCTGGGGTGCCCGGGTCTGCGGCATGAACACAGAGGACAGCGGCAAGGCTGGCAATGATGGCGATTGATTTCATGGTCGTGGTTGAATTGGTTTGAGCGGTTGCAGCGGCAGCCGCAGACCGGAACATAGCCCGTTTCCGCACGGTCGTGGGTAAATGGATGGTAAATTTTGAAGGAGGAGCCGGCGAGCAGCGACCCAAAATGCCTTGGCAGGGACCGACCTCCGGGCGGTCCGCGAGAATGGCAGGAGAATGACAGCCCATTCGGTGACTGTCCGGCTATTCATGGGATGATTCATTCGTATCTCATTCGCCGGACCGTTGCGGAGAACGGTCCCTGCCATTTCTCAGGCAGGATCCATGGCTTTCGGCGGACCGGTGGTTGCCGGCACCGGGGGGATGAACCTCACAACTTTCCCGCTTGCGCCGGAGGGACAGGCCTGATAACCAGAGGCCATGCAAGCACTGCTACCATCGCGATTTATGGCAGTCCTGCCAATTCCGTTTTTGTGCTTCTCCGCGAGCTGCGGCAAACGTGAAACAACGGCACCGGATCCAAGCGAGCCCCCCGCTGTGGAAAGCACGGCGGAAGCCGAGGCAGCCAGGATCGCGGAACTGAACGCCAGGACGCACCGGTTGGGAGGTGAAATCGAGAGGTTGAAGAGTGACAAACTGGGCTTTAGGCGGCAAATTGCCGAACTGGAGGCGATCCGAAGCGAGGTGAAGGACGAACTTGATTGGGCGGCGGCTCAAAAGGAACAACTGAGCAAGGAGGTGGAGGAACTCAGAAAACGCAGGAAAACAGAGCTTGAAGGACTCCTCGAACACGACGTGAGACCTCTTGAGGAAGTTGTCAAGAGGATGACACGGGAGATCAACCAACTGCTCGAAGAAAACCGGGACCTGAAGCGGAAACTTGCAGAAACTAACAAATAGACAATGGGATAATCCGCAGGTGGCCCGGTAACACTGATCGCTGAAACTACCCCAGATCAGGGGGTGGAACACCTGGCTCCATCCCGGCAACCCAACCCCTGAAACCAAATGTGGCCATTCCGTAAGAAGCCTGTTTCTCCGCCCCCTGAGGACGTTGTCCGGGGCGATGACCGCGCCCACTTTTCCACGGTGCTTGACTGTTGGGAATTCGAGGTCGACGGGACGGAGTTCACTTTGTCCGGCCGCACCTTCGACCCGCAGGCGTTCGCTTGGGCGCGAGCCGCGCTGGCCGAGATGACCGGGCTTGCGGCTGAGATCGACCAGCATGTCCTACAGCCGCTCGACGGCTGGCCTTGCGAGGTGGCCAGCAGGCGGCTCCTTTCTATCGGTTTGGATGACTACGCCAATGCCGGGCGGATCGATCTTGCCTACGTCGGCGACGACTCCTGGGGCGACTTCGGCGTGAATGTGATTCTGGCGGATGGGAAGGTGGTCGAGGCATACGGTGGCGATTAGGCCATTCGCAGTGGGATGGTGCGAAACGCAAAGGGAGGCGAAAGGTGAGCCAAGCAGGCTCCTTGGGGCTACTCTTGGGCGCTTCTTTCCTGCCTCTTTGGGCAGTGGACAATAAGGTCCACTCTCCTTATGGAGTTCCGGCGGCGGAGCCACGTACTACCTTGACCGGGATGGCGTGGCAGATGTCGCGCCAGCCGGGGAAATTCCAGCGGTTGGGAAAGCCGGCGCATTGCTCGGGTTTCACCGGGTGGATCCGGCAGGCATCGCCCTCCAGCATGATGCATTCGTGGTTTTCCCGCTCGATGAGCGAGAGCCCCCGGCGGCTGGTGCGCAGCCGGGTGAAGCGGGCGATGAACTCCGCTTCGGTGAGTTCCAGAAACGTGGCGATGCGGGGGATTTCCTCCTCCTCGAGCCGGACATCGCCTGGCCACCGGCAACAGGCGGTGCAGCGCTGGCAAACGTAGAACACCCCGGGATCGAGCTGCAAGTGGTCATTGCCGGGGCTGCCGTGGAGGGAGGACATGCGCGGGGGGGATATCAACCGGGCGGGTTGAGCCGACGGTAGTGGTAGTTCACCCGGTCGAGAAATGCCCGCCACTTCGCTCCGGGGCGGCCGTTGTCGAGCAGGAAGTGGGGGCAGTTTTTGTTTGCCGGGGTCTGGCCGCGGCGCGGCCAATGGTAGTGGGGCACCACATTGCGCAGTGAAATCCCCTTGCGCTTCATCAGTACGGCGGTGAGCTTGGCGGTACGGTCGATGGTATCGGCGAGGTCGTTGCCCCGGTTCTCGCACATTTCGATCCCGATCGAATAGCGGTTGCCGGGCCCGTCGAAGTCGGCGTGCTCACCCTGCTCGGTGGTGGGCATGTGCTGGATGGCCCCCTGGTCATCCACGCTGAAATGCCAGATCAGGTAGCCGATCCGGTTGCCGCCCCGATGTTTCGGCGCGCGCAGCGTGCCACGTTTGAGGGCGAGCGCGTGCTGGGCGGCACCGGCGGTGAAGTTCTGGGTGGAATGGATGGTGATGTAGCGCGGGGTCATCGGCCTGACCACCTTGCGGCCATGGGTGCGGCGGGGAACCATGTCCGCACGCAGCCCAGCTTCGCGGAGCATGCCGGAAGTCGTCGTGTAACGCATCTCGCCGGATGGCGGCTTGAAAGATCTCGGAGTCGCCCGCGAGGAAAACCCGCTTGGCAGGCGCGTGGTCGCGCTCCCCCGTTGATAGCGATCATAGGGAGTGCAATTCAAGGCACAAAAGCCCAGCAAAATGAGTGGCGGCAGCCAGCGCAGGAAATGCATCGAAGAACAACCCATAGCACGGAACCGCAGGAACGCAACGCCTACCTTCCGTCGGCTGCAACGAACCCGCGGGACCGCAGTCCGGACCGCATGTCCGCCTGACTCAGCGTTCAGCATGAACGCGCCCCGGAGCGCCGACATGCTGTCGGCCATGTGAGGCCGACATGCTGTCGGACGAAGACGACGGGAGCACCTGCCGGGAGGCACTGGCCGGACCGCATGTCCGCCTGACTCAGCGTTCAGCATGAACGCGCCCCGGAGCGCCGACATGCTGTCGGCTATGT
>JAIPKB010000285.1 GCA_021733795.1 Akkermansiaceae bacterium
TGATGAGTTCCATGAACGAGGCGATCCGCTGTCTCACAGTTCACCACCAATATGTGTTTGATAATGATCCGGATGTGGATTGGAGCGAATACGAACGGATGCTCAATTGGATGCCATACAAAGCGATCAACCACGATTCGCCGCAAAGGGTCCTGCGGGAAATGCTGAGGCCAGAAGGTTGACGAGTCCGCCCGGCGAATGGAATCCGGCAGCCCCGACATCGCCAAGAGACTGCTCACCCGCGACTTCACCAACCTGGTGGCCCGCGTGCAAAAGGGCGGCAAGCTCACCCGTGCCGAACGCGCGATGCTGCAAGCCATGGCCACCGGCACCGGGGCTGCTCCTGCCACCGCCGCCTCGTACGTCGAACTGGCCGCCATCCTCGGTGCCACCCGCCAGTCGATCAACACCTGGAAGAAGCGCAAGGACGCCCCGAAGCCAGCCGCCAACGGACTGCATGACGTGGCCGCGTGGCGGGAGTTCATGCGTCGCAACGATCTCAAGGGCGGAGAGCCGGCAACCCAGGATGCTGCCGACATCGAATCATCGCTGAAAGCCCGCAAGCTGCTCGCCGAAGTGGAGGAGAGGGAACTGCGGCTGGGCATCCGGCGCGGCGACTATGTGGCGGTCGAGGAAGTCCGGCAGACCTGGACCGAATTCGTGGCGCAGGCAACGGCGTTGCTCCGCAAGAAATTCGAGCAGGAACTCCCGCCGATCCTATCGGGCCTCGACGCCACCGGCATCCAGGAGGAATCCCGCCGCGCCATCGACGAGGTGTTGACGATTCTGCATCAGGACGAATGAAGACCATCGAACCGGCCCGCAAAAGACTCGAACGGATCTGGCGCAATGCCTGGCGTCCACCCGACCGCCGTCCCCCGTGGGCGTGGTGTGAGGAACACATCACCTCCCATCTTGGCAAGTGCCTGTTCATGAGCCAGGGCGGCGAGGATGACGACGACACCCACCGCAAGTATGAAACCACCGACATGCGCGAGTGGACGTTCGCCTGCCCGCACTGCCACCAGCGGCAGCCGTTCAAATGGGAGCAGGTGGAATGGAGCAAGGACGCCCGTGATGAATCCGGCGAGTGGGATTTCCAAAAGGTGCGGGACACCACGACAATGACCTGCGCGTCGTGCAACCACTACTTCGAGGACAGCGACCGGACGCGCCGCGAATTGGGGCTAACCGGGCGCTACGTGGTCACCAACCCGAACGCGCCCAAGGAGAACGCCGGATTCCACTGGAACGCCCTGTGTGCCATGAGCTGGGGCCGCCTGGCCGAACTCTATCTGCGGGCGAAGGCAGCGGCCAGAAAGGGCGATGTGAGCCTGATCCAGCAGTTCTATCAAAAACGGCTGGCGCTGGCGTGGCGTGAATACCTCGAAGACTACAAACTCGACATCGTCCCCGGTGGCTACCTCAAGGGAGAAACCTGGGACGGCGAGGCTGGCGTGGATGCCAATGGGCGGCTTGTACCTGCCGGTGAGCCCTGCGCCTGTCCGCTGCGGATCCTCACGGTGGACTGCCAGCTTGACCACTTGTGGCTGGTCGTGCGGGCCTGGGCCGAGGATGGATCGAGCCGCCTGATCTGGAACGAGCGGGTGCTCACCTTCACCGATGTCGAGACCGTCCAGGAGCGCTTCGGCATCCACCCCAACTTGGTATTCATCGACGCCGGCTACGCCACCTATGACGTCTATCGCGAATGCGCCGCCCACGGCTGGACCGCGCTGATGGGCGACAAACGCGCCACGTTCACCCACAAGGTGAAGGGCCGGAAATCCATCGAGCGGTTCTATTCGCCGCGCCGCAAGGTGGTGTTGGGCCGTGGTCAAAGCTGCTCGGTGTTCTATTGGTCCAACCTCAACATCAAGGACACGCTGGCTCGGTTGCGCCGGAATCAGAACCCGGACGATGGCCCGGTGTGGGAAGTGCCCGACGACATCGACGAGGACTATCTCGCCCAAATGGAAGGCGAGCACCGGATCAAAAAGGGCGGCAAGTATGCAATGAACAGCATCGAAGCCTTCACCGACTGGTTCAACTCGCTGGGTTTCCGCCACTTCAGCGCCGGGGAATTCACCAGCTACTTCGTGGCGCGGCGAAAAGGCATCCGGAATTCCGTGCCGTCCCGCATCCTGTGGAAGAACCTCATTCCACCCATGCGCGTCGTGGACGACCTCCGCGAGCACCTGGGGCGACCCTGCCACATCCTCAGTTCCTTCCGCTCGCCCGACTACAACAAGACGGTCGGTGGTGCCCCGCTCAGCCAGCACCTCAAATTCAACGCGCTGGACATCACCTTTGACGGCGTGAGTCCGGTCCGGGTCCATGCCATCCTCAAGATGTGGCGCGACCAGGGCAGGTTCACCGGCGGGCTCGGGATCTACCGGAAATCCGGCTTCGTCCACATCGACACCCGCGCCAACAACGCCGATTGGGAAGGATGAGTGACCTGGTTCGGGGGAATTGGGTGAAATTGGAGGAGAAATGGATGGCAATGGATGGAAATGGAGGTATTTTGGCCGTGCGCCATGCTTCCACCCAAAATCCAGCTTTCCAATGAGATGCTCCGCCTGATCGCGTCGATTGACGAGTTCAAGGGTGAATGGCGGGCCGTGGAATCGATCAAGCCGGACCGTCTCCAGTCCCTCCGGCGAGTGGCTACAATCGAGAGCATCGGTTCCTCCACCCGCATCGAGGGCGCGAGGCTGAGCGATCGGGAGGTAGAGGACCTGCTCCGTGGGTTGCAGACCGAGTCGTTCCGATCCCGTGACGAAGAGGAGGTGGCCGGCTACGCGTATGTGATGGAAACCATCCAGGTCTCGTGGACCGAGATGCCGGTGAGCGAAGGGATCGTGCTGCAACTTCACCGCGACCTGCTGCGCTACAGCACGAAGGACGAGCGTCACCGTGGTGAGTGGAAGACCCTGCCAAACCATGTGGTGGCGGTTGGCCCGGACGGCAAACAGGTCGGTGTCGTCTTCGAAACCGCCTCACCCTTCGACACCCCGCGACTGATGGGGGACTTGCTGGCATGGCTGGCAAAGGAGGAGCGGGAGCCCAGCCTGCACCCGTTGCTGCGCATTGCCGTTTTTGTGGTAGTCTTCCTCGCAATTCATCCGTTTCAGGATGGGAATGGACGGCTTTCCCGCATTCTCAACAACCTGCTGCTGCTCCGCGGTGGTTATTCATTTGCCTCATATAGCTCACTGGAGAGTGTCATCGAGCACAGCAAGGAAGCCTACTACCTCGCCCTGCGGCGCACCCAAACGACCCTTGGCACCGGAACCGCCGACTGGGAACCCTGGCTGATGTTCTTTCTGCATTCGATCCAGTCGCAAATCACCCGCCTGCGCGCGAATCTTGAGGGGGTTGAAGTGAGAGCGGTTCAGCGGCGCCTCTCACCACTCGCCGAGCGTCTATCCAAACTGCTGGGGGAGCGCGGCACGCTTACCGTTGCCGAAGCCGCATCGGCGACGGATGCGAATCGCAACACGATCAAAGACAAGCTCGCCGAATTGGTTGAGCAGCGGTTGGCCGAACTTCACGGCAAAGGACGCGGCGCTCACTACCGGCCGGTCATTCGTTGACATGCTCCACCGGACATGGCCCGAGGACTATTCATCACCGGATTCACGGTTAGCGAAGTATTGGCGATCCAGAAGCGGGCGAAGGACCTGCTCATGGAGGGCAAGACGATCATGAACTGGAACGACGCGGAAACCTCGGTCTCCAAGCAGTTCACCATGGCCATCAACCATGTGCTCGATGAAATGGAACTGCTCGCCCTGGAGAAGCATGCGGTCAAGGACAACGCCGACGTCTCCCGCATCCTCAAGACGGCGCGGGGCGAACTCGATGACAACGGTGACTTCGTGGTGGGCGGTGCCGGTGGCGACACGGAAACCAGCGACCCGGTGAGCCTGCAACGCATCGTCGGCGGCAAACTGGTCGCCCTCAAACCGGACGAATCGCTCGACAGCTTCCAGTCCAACCGACCGAGCCCCACGTTTACCGGCTTCCTGGAGCATCTGCGGCGTGACTCGGCCCTCGGCATGATCCCGTTCGAGTTCGCGGCGGACTCCAGCAAGATCGGGGGCGCGGGGGTGCGGCTGGTCGTCGCCAAAGCGGATCGCCGGTTTTCCTTCCGCCAGATGATCCTGGAGCGCCGCCTGATCAAGCCGGTGTGGACCTACGTGATCGGCGATGCGATCAGCCGCGGAATCCTGCCTCCTATGGTGGGGTGGTGGAAGATCTCCACGGTTCCACCGAAAAGGGTGACCGTAGATTCCGGACGTGAGGCCCAACAAAACCGCTCGGATGTCGAGATGGGCCTCAAGACTCTATCAGACCACTACGCTGAACTGGGTGCCGATTTCGGCGAGGAAATCGAACGGCGTGCCGGGGACGCGAAACTGATCCTGGAGACCGCCACGAAATACGGTGTGCCCATCGAAATGCTGTGGAAGCCCGCCACGCCCAACAAGCCGGTCACCTGAATGTTGGGCGGTCCGCCGTGAAATTTCACGAAACCAGCATATTTTGATGGTCCACTGGGGGGGGGAGCGTATAACCGCTTTGGGTCATTCTTTCCACCCCATGAAACATTCCATCAATTCCACTGTCGGGTTGGCCGTTTTGGCCGGATTCACCCTCCCAGCCTCTGCCGCAAGCTCAATCGGCGGGGGCTTCATCGACTACGTCACGGTAGGAAATCCCGGCAACGCAGCGGATAGCACCGGTTACGGCGCGGTGGCCTATGAATACAAGATTGCCAAAAACGAGACGACCATCGGGCAGTACGCCGAGTTCCTCAACGCCAAGGCGAAGAGCGATCCTTACGCGCTCTACAGCACCAGCATGACGACGAGCTCCATCAACGGCATCAGCCGCAGTGGCTCGTCCGGCAGCTACACCTACACGGTGAATCCCGGCAGTGCCAACAAGCCGATCACGTATGTGAGCTGGTTTGATGCGGCGCGATACTGCAATTGGCTGCAGAATGGCCAGGGCAGCGGCAGCACGGAGACGGGAGCCTACACGCTGAATGGCAGGATGAGCGGGATTTATACGATGAACCCTGGGGCGACGGTTTGGATTCCCAGTGAGGACGAATGGTACAAGGCGGCTTATTACGATGCGACGAAGGGCGGCACGGGCGGCTACTGGCCGTATCCGACGCAGAGCAATACGATGGGCGGCAACACCATCGGGGTTCCCAATTCGGCGAATTATTACGACGGGGATTACGTTGGCTATCCCGGCATGGCATTGACGGACGTTGGGGCTTATGGTGCGAATTCGGATAGTTTCTACGGCACCAACGACCAGGGCGGGAACGTGTGGGAGTGGAATGACGCCGTCGTGTTCGGCTCGTCGCGCGGGCTGCGTGGGGGCCCCTGGGTCGAATACGCCTACGGCCTGGCCTCCTCGTACCGCACCAACGGCCCCCCGTGGTACGAGAACCTCGACGTCGGCTTCCGTGTTGCCAGCGTCCCTGAACCAAGTTGCGTGGTCCTGACGATACTCGCTAGCGGGATGTTCGTGACTCGCCGGAAACGTTGATGCTTCCCGTTGATTCTGATTTAAAAGCCGGATGTGGCCTCAGCGCTGCATGTGGCCTTTTCGTATCCACCTCGTTGACACCGCCGCCGGGGCGTGAATCCGCTCCTACTCCCCGGTGATTGGTTGATCCAGCCCGAAGCCCTGCGCTCGATGGCGCTGGCCGTCCGTTCGTTCCGTGATCGTGGCACAGCTCTGCCCAAGGCCGCTCAGTCCAGCCAACTCCTCACTGTCGAGGACGGCATCGGCACGGTGGCCATCGATGGCCCGATCCTCCGCAAGCCCAGCCTGTTCGCCCGCGTCCTGATGGGGGCCTCCGGTTCCGGGGAAATCAGTGCCGCCATCCGCGAGGCCGGGGAGCGCGACGACATCAAAGCCGTGTTTCTCGACATCGATTCTCCCGGCGGCACGGTGGCCGGCACTCCGGAACTCGCCGCAGCCGTGGCGTCTCTCAACGAGCGCAAACCAGTCTATGCCTTTTCTTCCGGCCTGATGTGCTCGGCCGCCTATTGGATCGCCTCCCAAGCCCGCGCCATCTACGCCACACCATCCGCCCAGGTCGGGTCCATCGGCGTGGTGCAGGCGGTGATTGATGACTCGGCCGCACTCGCCAGCGAAGGGATCAAGGTGGAGGTGTTCTCGGTCGGCAACGGAGCGCAAGGTCGCCCAGCGCGCGCTCATGCCGTTCATGGCCCAGCTCCTGCCGGTCACCGCGTTCTCGATCGATTTCAGCCCGCAGCCCGCCGAGAAGCTCGATACCGTGCGGGTGCCGCTCGTCGGCGCGCCCAGCGCATCGAGCGACTTCGAGCAATGGCTACCTGCGCTTCACCGACACCCGCGCCAACAAGATCTTCGTCACCATCGAATGCCTTTACGGCTTCGTGGCCGCCAAGACCGACGCCCTCAAGCGCATCGTCAAACCGTAAGCCAACCCCAACCAACCAGCACCATCACCATGATTCCATTCAGTCAAACCGGCAACGCCGGCTCCACCCTCAGCCATGTCGTCGTTCCCGCTGGCGGGCGCGACCGCATCCGCGTCCAGTATGTGAGCGCCACCTCCGACAAGGCGGCCTCGCTGCT
>JAIPKB010000286.1 GCA_021733795.1 Akkermansiaceae bacterium
CTTGGCGGGTTTCACCCGGGGGGGGGGGGCGGATTCCGTGGCGCCCGCCTGGGCGGCGGTCAGGGGGGTTACCGGAGCACCCTCGCGTGCTTTCTGCACGCCCTCGACGATGATGCGCTCACCGGGTTTCAGCCCCTCAAGGACGAGAACATTGGATTCGACCTGCTCGCCAACGGTGACGGAACGCTGGCTGGTGGTGCCATCGGCGCCGACAACCCAGACGAAGGATTTCCCCTGCAACTCCACCAAGGCCCGTTCCGGAATGGCGATGCAATCCTTGCGCATGCCGATGTCTACCCGGACGCGTGCGAACATTCCGGGCCGCAGCAGCTTGTCCGGATTGGGAAACTCCGCCCGAATCCGCAAGGTGCCGGTTTTCACATCCACCGCGCGGTCGATGAAGACGAAGTGCCCCTGATCCGGAAGCTCCTTGCCACCGGCGAGAATGAGAGTGAGGGGCAGCGAGTCCACCTCCTTGCCCAGCTTCCGGCTTTTTTCCTGGGCGCGGATGTAGTCCACCTCGCTGACATTGCAGTAGAACCAGATCGGATCGAGGGTGGACATGGTGGCCAACAAAGTGGGCTCGCCTTTGCCCACCAAGTCCCCGATCGACACCTGCTTGGCTCCGATCAGGCCCGCCATCGGAGCCTTCACGGTGCAATAATCGAGGTCCAGTTGGGCGGATTCGACCCGGGCTTGGGCGGATTCCACTCCGGCGAGGCCAACGTCAACCGAGGCCACGGCATTGTCCAGATCCTGCTTGGGAATCGCGTTTTTCGCGTACAGCGGCTTGAGCCGGGCAACATCCGCCCGGTATTTCCCCAGCGCCGCCTTGGACTCAGCAAGAGAACCGTTGGCCGCTGCCAGCTTCTCCAAAAACGGTTTTTGATCGAGTTCGAAGAGCACGTCGCCCTGCTTGACCTCCACCCCCTCGGTGAAGGGCATCTTATCGACAAAGGCCTCGACCCGGGCCCGGATCTCGACGTTCTGTGGCGAGTCGAGCTGGCCGATGAGGGTGCTGGTCAGCGGCACCTCCGAGGTCTTGATTTCGATCACCTCGACGATCGGTGGCGGCGGTGCGGCAGCCACAGGCTTCTTGCAACCGCAAAGGAATGCAGTGGACAATAGTGCGGCCGGAAGCACGAGCGTCTGGAGAGGACCGGAGCCGTTCATCCACCTGAAGGCCATGGAGCAGTGCGGGGTGTTGGTGTGTCTTGCGGTCAAGAGAGCTGGGGGTTGGGAATTGCGATTTCGGTAGATAAGTGCCGATTTAGAGGCTGCACCGCAGCAGCCCTACTGTCAAGCAAATATTGGGAGTGCCACAGGGCCAGGGCTCATTCAAGCAGCCAGGCCCGCGCTTCCTCGATTCCAGAGGGCGGGATAAACCGCACCGGGGTAGGCCGCAGCACGGAAATCGCCTGGTCGACGCTTGGCAACCCCAAGCCGGTGATGGTCCGGCCGACCCTCCGCAACAACCTGGCCCACAGCCAGAAAGGGCATTCCAAGCGCCTTGCCGAAGGTTGGTCTCGAGCGGTGCCCTACCAGATCTTGAGGCTCAGGCCGATCTGGCCGAAAAGTCCCCAATCCATGTCTTCATCAAGGGTTTTGTAGTTGCCATCGGGATCGGAGAGCGTGATATTGTTGAAGGTTGTGAACCCGACGCCCGCATTGAGCCAGAGTTGTCCGGTGAGTCGGCGACCGACAAAGGCTCCAATCTGGTACGAGGTGAGGTCGATGGCCTTGGAGGCCCCCGTGTTGTCTTCGATATTCCAGATGCCGCCGCCGGGATATCCGCGCAAGCTGAAGCTCCAGTCTTCGCTGGGCGTATAGGAGATGACCGGAATGGGGCCATACAATCCGATGCGCAATTGGTCGTTGACCTCCCAGTCGAAGTTGATGCCCGGGCAGATCCAGAAGTCACCGTTGAAATTAAGAAAGGCGGCACCGGCGGCCACCATCAATTGCTCGTTGAAGCGATAGCCCACGCCGGCGGCGAGATCGAGGGTGAAAGCGTCGCTGGTGACGTGTTCGAAATCGCTGGCGAGCTCGACACGTGCCCACCCCCCATAGAACCACGGGGAACCTTCGTTCAACTTGATCGCCGCCAGATGCAGTGAAAAGGATTGAAGTTCGTCATCCCGTAGCGGAAAGGCGCCGCCGACGCCGCTAAAATCAAGGTCGTTATAGCCATATTGAAAGGCGGGTGCCAGCAGCACGTCTCCCGCCACGGTGATCGGCTTGCAAAGCAGTGAGATAAGATCGAACTCAGCCATTTTCAGCCCGCCACCGAGATGATCGAAGTCCACGTCATCGGTGTAGGTGAAGGCTCCGAAGGCGACGTCGAGGTCGGGTAGTTTCGCTCCAATAGGGACTTCACTGGTCATCTCTCGTTGCCCTGCGGATGCCACGAGAAGACAGCCAAGCCAAGTTGCAACGGTAAGTCTGTTTGCCATGGGCGGGACGTTAAAGCTCCATGGTGTGCCGGTCAAGGAAATATTGACGGAAAATCCTCGACACTCGCCGGGCACCGGTGTTTCCTCGGGGCATGGCAACCAATTCTTCAAGAGCAGTCGCAATGTTCAGCTTCACCTGCCGATGCCTGATGGTCGGGTTGAGCCTCGCGGTGATCGCACCACTTGGCGCTTCCGCACAAGTCACCGCGCCAGCGAACGTGCAAACGGCCCAGATAGTACGCAAAATCGCCTGCGTGGGTGACAGCATCACTCAGGGGGTTGGCGCGAGCGGCGGCATGTCGTGGCCTGACCAGCTCGCAAAAATGTTGGGCGAGAACTGGGAGGTCAAGAACTTCGGCGTGAGCGGAACCACCCTGCTCAACAGCGGCGACAACCCCTACCAGAAGACCGGCGCGTTCAAGAACGCGAAGGACTTCAATCCGGACGGGGTCGTCATCATCCTTGGCACCAACGACACCAAACCCCAGAACTGGCAGCACAAGGACCACTTCGAGGCTGACTACAAGGACCTTGTCAAACAGTTTGCCAACCTCGCCTCCAAGCCGAAAATTTTCATCTGCTATCCACCGTATATCGCCGAAAACGGCAATTTCGGCATCAATGAACCGAATACCAAGGACGAAATCCCGATGATCGATAGGGTCGCGAAGGCCACCCAGGCAAGGGTGATCGACGTCCACGCCGCCCTGGTTGGCAAGGACGCCCTTATTCCCGACAAGGTCCACCCGAATACGGAAGGTGCCGCTGAAATCGCCAAGGCGGTTTACAAGGGTTTGACGGGAAAGACATACGTCAAGGCAGACAAGGACAAGTAACGGCTGACGAGCCTATCCTCTCAACCGCCAACGATTGGAACCAGGCCCAATCCCCCCTCCTTTCCCCGCCCCCCCTGTTCTCCCCTTGGGCGGGCGAAGCGTAGCGAAGCCCCCGGCCTCCGAACCTCTCTTTAGCCTCTCATGCGCACCCACCCCGGACCGCAATTTCCTAGCAGTCACGCGGACATCCTTACCCCGGCAGGTTTTGCTGGAAGGCTTCCACCGCATCGGCCACCGAGGTGAAGCGGTTGACCACGCCGAGCTTGGCGTCCACGCCTTCGCCGCGCAGGCGCTCGCGCACTGCGGCGCGGGCTTCGACGACCTGCAGGCTGACGTCGGCTGTAGTCAACTCCCCGGCCAACTCCGCCAGCATGTGGGCGCTGTGCATGTCCACGTGGGGCGAGGCGGAAAGGTCCAGCACGACGAGCTCGGGTGCCGTGGCCTCGGCCTGCACGCGCTCCGTGATCGTGTCGCGCACGTGGTCCATGTTGATAAAACCTTGCCGAGCACGAGCACCGCCAGGGCGATCCCGCCGATGGTCAACGAAGCGGGATTGGTTTGATCCAGATGCTTGAGGAAATAGCCGCTGTTTTCCCAGAAATTACCGTGCGCGCCGTGGATGCCAAACAACTTTGGCAACTGGGTGCTGGCCAAAAACAACGCCACCCCACACTTGAACCCGGTCATCACGCTCTCGGAGATGAAATTGACAATCGAACCGGCCTTGGCCGCCCAGGCGATGAAGGCGATGAGCGCCACCAGCAGGGCGGTGCCCGCCGCCAACGCGCTGAAGCGGGTGGGGTCGCCACCGGAGATCTCACCCAGCGAGGCCCCGACCAGCAGCGAAATGGCGGAGGTGACCGTGATCGCCGTGTGGCGCGAACTGCAGAACAGCCAGAACACCAAGCCACCGAACAAACAGGCATACAGTCCCGCCTGCGGTGGCAGATTGGCCAGCGAGGCGTCTCCCAGGCCGGCCGGCAGCAGGTAGGCGGCGAGGGTGATGCCGGCGAGGATGTCCCCCCGGAACCAGGCCGGTTGATAGCCGCGCAGCCATCCCAGCGCGGGTGCCAGTGTTGTTAGGCGGGTCTGGAGCGAGGGTTTCCGAAGGGTGTCCATCTTGCCGGGAGGTCCCGCTGCTGGCGGGCGGGATCAAGCTTCGGGTTTGCCCTCGTTAGACTTGCCCTCCAGCTGGACGCGGGCGACGTCAAGCCTGGTCATCGTTTCCTCGGACACCTTGGGGAATTCCAGTTTGAGGTCCTGAATCGCGGTGACGACAATATCGGCCACCAGAGCGCGGGCCACGTATTTGCGGTCGGCCGGAATTACGTACCACGGCGCGCGTTTGGTGCTGGTAGCGCCCAGCGCCTCCTCGAATGCCTTTTGATAGTCCTTCCAATGTTCGCGCTCGGCCATGTCGGCCCCGGAGAACTTCCAGTGTTTTTCAGGATTGTTGAGCCGCTCGAGGAAGCGTTTTTTCTGTTCGCCTTTCGAAAGGTGGAGGAAGAACTTGAGGACCAGGGTGCCATTGCGGGCGAGGTGTTTTTCGAAGTTGTTGATGTCCTCGTAGCGTTGCTGCCAGAATTTTCCATCGGGTTTCGCCGGTTGGCCGGGCCCGAGCCATTCCGGATGGACTTTGACGACGAGCACGTCCTCATAGTAGGAGCGGTTGAAAATCCCGATCCGGCCGCGCTCGGGCAGGGCCTTCATGTAGCGCCAGAGGAAATTGTGATCGAGCTCCTCGGCGGAGGGTTTCTTGAAGCTGAACACCTGGCAACCCTGCGGATTCACGCCGGACATCACATGGCGGATGGTGCCGTCCTTGCCGGCCGCATCCATCGCCTGAAAGATCAACAGCACCGAATGGGTGTCGCTGGCGTAAAGCAACTCCTGGGCGGCATCGAGTTGCTTGCGGCTTTCCGCGAGGATCTCGGCGGCGCGTTCCTTAATGGCGTCCTTGCCGAGTTCCTGGGCCTCCTCGGTTTCCGTCCAGTCGGTCACGTACTTCTTGAGGTTCACGTCCGAGCCGGGCTCGACGATGAATTGTTGGATAAGCTTTGGCTTGATCATGGTTGTGGGGGGTGGGATTGGGATTTGCTGAGGGAGAATCAAAGGGATCACCAAAGGACCGAAATGGCGCAGGCAAAGTGATCGAGATCGGCCCCGGTGTCCTGGAACGTGCGGCTGCCGATGTAGCCAACCTTGACGCCGACGCTGCGACTCAGCGGCAGGCCGCAGGTGAGACCCCAGACCAACTGGCTCTTGCGATCATCCTTGCCGACCCCATCGACAGTGGACCGCCCGCCAAAACCGTAGCCCAGGCTGGCTCCCAGCCACAACCCGGGACGGAAGGTGTGGATGAGGTGCCCCTGCGCCGTGATCAACGGATCCTGCGAAATGTGGTGACCATTCCAAAACTCATCGTTGTCAGTGTAAAACCAAGCGGAACCGGTGAACTCATACGACCAAGGCCCGCGGCTGTGAACCACCCCCAACTGCGGACGGAATGTAAACCGGTTCTCCCCGAGGTTGATCAGTTTGTCATCCAGATAATCTCCGGTGGGCAACACCACCACCAAACCCGCCCCGACGATGGTTTCGCAGTCGACCACCCCGGCCCGGTAGGCGGCGAATTCCTTGCCGGCCAACGGGGGGGCGCCCATGAGATTCAACGCGAACCGGACCACGGTATCGCTCAACCCGGAGCGGTTGGCAACCGCCGGAACACCGTCGATCAACCCGGTCCAACTGCCATCCTGATAGGCCTGGGTCAGGTCGAAACGCGCCGATTTTCCCATCAGCTCAAAGCTGTGAATGTACTTGCCCAGCAAGGTGTGCAGCTCGACCTCGCCGTCCTCGATCCGCAGCACCGGATCAAACGCGATGTCCCCTCGGGTCTCGATGTAGCCGCCCCCGGCAAAATTCGCACCGACCGGCAAGTGCCCCCAACGGCGCGGCTCCAGGTCCTGGGCTTCGCACAGACCGGCAAACGTCAACCCCATAGCCGTTCCGGCCATCGCCACAAAGCACCCGGAAAAACGGGGACTCGCCTGCCAGATTGCCCTGCGTAACTGGATCTTCATCTCCACCGATGGATTATCAATCAGCCTCCACCCGTCAAGCTCTGTTTTCGACAGCTCTGTTTTCGAAAGCGTCCAAACCGACCGAATTCCCAGACGAAACTCCAGAGCACGTCCGGACCCCACGGCGGATTTTTGCACGGCGGCTTGCCCGCGTGAGGGGGCTTTCTTACGGAGCGCTGGCTTCAGCCGGCGCGTCAAAGGGAAGGATCTGAAAAGCTGAAAATCCGTGCG
>JAIPKB010000287.1 GCA_021733795.1 Akkermansiaceae bacterium
GGCTGGGAGGGGTGTTGATAGGGGCCGGCAGCGGGCCGGTGCCGGCGTCACCGTTGGCCGCCTGCTGGCGGATGGCGGAGGCGATGGCGCGGGCGAGTGACTGGCGGTAGCGTGGCTGGGCGATGAGGCGGGCTTCGGCCGGATGGCTGAGGTAACCGCCCTCTATCAGCACGCAGGGGATTTCCGGGTTCCGGGTGAGCCGCAACCGGCGCCGGACCAGGCCGCGGTTGGCGTTCTCCGCCGGGCTCACCTGGGTCATGGCGCGTTGCAGGCGGACGGCCAGCCCGTGGCTGTCGACCCGCCAGTAGTAGGTTTCCGGACCCCGCACGTTGGACGGGCCGCTGTTGAAATGCAGGCTGACGAGGACGGCGCCGCCATCGCGGTTGGCGCGGGTCACCCGGTCGTCGAGGTCGATGAAGGTGTCGTTGGAGCGCATCAGGATCGTGCGGAAGCTGCCGCCGAGTTCGGCGCGGAGGCGTTTGGCCAGGTCGAGGGCGAGGTCCTTTTCCTGTTGCCGGGTGTGCGGGCTGATCGCGCCTGGGTCCTGGCCGCCGTGGCCGGCATCGATCACGACGGTGCGGAACCCGCGCGGGCCGGGGCGGTGGCCCCAGTAGTCGCGGCCGGACGAGGACTGCCGCCCGCCACCGGGGCCGGTGCAGGAACTGGCGATGAGGATTGCAGTGAGTCCGCAGAGAAGGCTTGGGCGCAGAGGCATGGGCGGGACCCTGCCACAAGCCGCGCGGCTTGCAAGGGGCAATCGGTGGAGTGCGAAACAACGCTGGTCATGGCGGCCGGGACATGCTACAGGTCGGGCATGGCAAGCGCGAACGACGATGAAAGGCAGGAGAAGAGACCGGGCGGGTGTTTCCGGCGGTTGATGGTGTTGGGCTTGTTGCTGGCGTGTGTGGGGCTGGGATTTGCCCTGTTTTTCATCGCCCAGCCGCAGGATTTGTCGGACATTCAGGGCTACAATCCGGGTTCCCGGGATATTCTCCGGCGGGATTTCCGCAGGCTGCTGCAGACCTCGCTCGACCGGTCCTATCCGGTGACGATCACCGAGCGGGAGATCAACACCTGGCTGGTTGAGGTGATGGGGGCGAAACAGGGCGGGTTGCTGGCGAAAGAGGTGTCGCTGGATGGGGTGTGGGTGCGGCTGGAGGACGGCCGGGCGGAGGTGGTGCTGGAACGCCGGGTGATGGGGAAACCGTTCACGGTATCGATGTTTTTGCAAGTGGAGCAGAGCGAGGACGCCGAGGGAATCCATACCCAGGTGAAGCTGCATGGCGGACCCTATCATGAGTACCTGCCGTTTCCCACCTGTGGGGGTCGCTTTGGCAAGCTGGTGGTGCCGCAGGGGTTCCTGCTGCTGGTGATGCCATCCTTCAAAAACCTGGCCGCACAGTGCCCGGATGAAATCGATCTGGGGTTCGAGAAAATGGCCCGGATCAAGATCGAAAAGGGCCGGATCACCCTGGACCCGAGGGTGCCCACCCGCACGGTGACCGGCATCAGCAGTCAGTGATTTCTCAAGCTCAATGAAGAGGCTCGCATGGTGGATCATGGGGTTGTTGGGAGGGGGGCTCGCCGCCCAGGAGGTGCCGCGCGCGGTGCCGGTGGCCGGAGCACCGGTGGTGCCGGTGCCGATCCAGGCGGCGGAGGTGACGACGAGCCGCAGCGGTCAGTTCCGGGTGACCGGCGCGGATGGTCTCGTTAGAGGAGCGGTCGCCTCCATGGCGGACGCTGCGAGGGATGAACTGGCCGCGATGATGAACGAGAAGGACGAGTGGAAGATTCCGGTTTCCATCGTGCTGGAGGGCAAGCAGGGCGATCCGCTGCCGCCGAGGTCGGTGGCGATGCGGTTGGTGTTGAACGATACCGGCTGCGAGTTGATCGTATATGTTCACCTGAGCCATGGCATCGAGCAGGAGTCATTCAAGCACGCAATCACCTCGGCCTTGCTTTACGAGCGTGCGCTGCGGGTCCGGGTGCCGGGGCCGGAGGATCCGTTGTTGAAGGTGCCGCCGTGGTTGGTGGAGGGCCTGCGGGAAGCCACCGCGTGGCGGGCGAAACATAGCGACCGGCGGTTTTATGAGGCGTTGTTCAAGCAGGGCGGGCTCTACAAGCTCGATGCCCTGTTCGCGCTCGACGAGGCGGGCTTTGAGGAGCTCGACGGCGCGATGCGGGCGGTGTTCCGCGGCTCGTCCGGCGCACTGGTGATGGCCTTGGCCGAGCAACCGCAGGGCAAGGACGGGTTTGCCGGGTTTCTCACCGAGGTTCCCGCCTTTCAAGGGGAAATGCCCGCCTTGTTGCGCCGCCATTTCCCCGATCTCAATCTATCGGAATCCAGTCTGGCCAAGTGGCTGGCGTTGAAACTCGCGGACATGGTCACCCCGACGACGACCGAGATCATGGGCGTGGCGGAGACCGATGCCATCCTGACCCAGGCCTTGCAGCTCAACTTCCGCGCGGCCGATGGGGTTTTGCAGCGGTGTCCGATCGAGGACTGGGGAAAACTTTCCGAGCTGAAGGAGCCCGAGCGGGCGGGCGCGGTGCGGGAGGCGCAGGACGCACTGGTGCGTCTTAGTTACCGTTGTTTTCCGTCCTACCGGCCATTGCTGAAGGAATACCAGATCGCGCTCGGTGAGATCGCCCGCGGCAAGACGCGGAAGACGGCCGCCCAGCTTGCCGAGCTCCGGCAGTTCCGTGACGAGCGGTTGGCCAGCACCGCCCGCGCCCGCGACTATCTGGATTGGTATGAAATCACCAGGGCTCGCGAAACCAGCGGGGCGTTTGCCGATTACCGGCGGCTCAAGGCCCGGCTGGAGGACAATCCCCGCACCCGCGACGACCATCTTTCGGCCTATCTCGACCTGATGAACCGGGTTTTTGCTAGAAAAGGCGACGAGCAGGCACCACGGTATGACGGTGGGTTGCAGGCGGAATTGCCCCCGCTGCCTGGGAATCTGCCCGAGCACCTGCCGATCGACCGGGTCCCGCTGAATATTCCGCGGGACCCGGCGGGCGATGTGCTGATCGACCTGCCGAAGCCGTAGCTCGGGAGACGGGAGTCAGGAATCGGGGGTCAGAGGTCGGCAAGGAGCGTGGGCGTCCCGCCCTCCATGCAATGGACAGACAGTGATCAGTGATCGGGAGACGGGAGACGGGAGACGGGAGACGGGAGACGGGAGACGGGAGACGGGAGACGGGAGACGGGAGAAAGTGCCAGTTGGCGCAGGTAGCGCGGCAAAGCCGCCGCCAAATAAGGAGCGTGGACATTCTTGTCCACCCGCCAAAGAAGCGGGAAAGCAGCGCCCAAGAGCAGCCCGCGGGATCCTGCTTGGGCTCTCCTTTCCCATCCATTTGGCCGCGGCCTCACCAAGGCCGTACCTGCCCGCACCCGGAACAAGCCGTACCCGACTCAAAGAACAGGAAAACACCCAATTTACTAATAATAAAGTTGACAAGTTGTTCACTCTGGTCAGAATACCCCTCGTCCGCCGCTCGGATCCACCACGCAAACCATGGATTTCCCCTGATTTTTCCCTATGCCCGACTACCAATTCAGCCAACTCGACCAGCTTGAAGCCGAAGCCATTTTCGTGCTGCGGGAAACCGCCGCGCAGTTTGAGAACCCCGCGTTGCTGTTTTCCGGCGGCAAGGACTCCATCGTCATGGCTTGGCTGGCACGCAAGGCCTTTTGGCCCTCCCGCATGCCATTCCCGCTGGTCCACATCGATACCGGTCACAATTTTCCTGAAACCATCGCTTACCGGGATGAATTCGCCACCACCTTGGGAGCCCGGTTGGTCGTCGGTTCGGTGCAGGAAAGCATCGATGCCGGACGGGTGACGGAGGAAAAAGGAGCCAATGCGTCGCGCAACAAGCTGCAGACGGTCACCTTGCTCGACACCATCGAACAACACCAATTCGACGCTTGCCTCGGTGGCGGACGACGCGATGAGGAAAAGGCGCGGGCCAAGGAGCGGTTTTTCTCCCACCGCGACGATTTCGGCCAGTGGGATCCGAAAAACCAGCGGCCGGAACTCTGGAACCTGTTCAACGGCCGCAAACACCCCGGCGAGCACTTCCGGGTATTTCCACTCTCCAATTTCACCGAGATGGACATCTGGATGTATCTCAAGCGCGAGCAGATCCCGCTGCCCTCCCTCTATTTCGCCCGCCACCGCGAGGTGTTCGAACGCAACGGCGCGCTGCTGGCGGTCACCCCGTTCCTCCACCCCCAGGACCGCGAGTCGGCCACCACCCGCCTCGTCCGCTTCCGCACCATCGGCGACGCCACCTGCACCGGGGCCGTCGAATCCGCCGCCGCCAGCCTCGACGAGATCATCGCCGAAGTCGCCGCCGCCCGCCAAACCGAACGCGGCACCCGCACCGATGACAAACGCTCGGAAACCGCCATGGAAGATCGGAAAAAAGAGGGCTATTTTTGACAAAGTCAAAAATAGCCCGTCTGAAAGTCCAAGGTCTAAAAGTCTGAAAGTCGAAGAAAACAAGCCCTTCGGATTCCATTTCAGCAAGCCAATGACCAGCGAATGCCCCAACGCTAAGCACCTCGACCTCCCGACCTTCGACTTTTAGACTTTCCGACTTTAGACTTCTAGCCTTCAATATAGCCATGACCGCACAACGATTTGAAGATCTGAGAATCTGGCAGAACGCCCGTGTTCAAGCCAATCGTGTTTATGATTCATTCGGAGCCGGAACGCCTTCCGCCCGTGATTATGGCTTTTGTGATCAACTCCAGCGGTGTGCCGTGTCAGTCATGAACAACATTGCCGAAGGGTTCGAACGCAAGACCGATCAGGATTTTGCCCGTTTCCTCGACATCGCAAAAGGTTCCAACGGCGAAGTCCGCAGCATGCTCTATTTAGCGGAAGACCGCAAATATCTTGATTCCGATGTTGCCGCTGCCATGAGAACTTTCAGCGAGGACACCAGCCGCGCAATCGAGTCTCTGGCCAAGCATTTGAGAGGTTGAAGAGTCTGAAGGTCGAAGAGTCTGAAGGTCGAAGGTCTGAAAGTCTCAAAGTCGATAAAGACAAGCCCTTCGAATTCCATTTCAGCAAGCCAATGACCAGCGAATGCCCCAACGCAAAGCACTCCCCATTCTCGACCTTTGACCTTCGACTTTTAGACTTTTAGACTTTTAGACTCTCAAATATATGGACTTATTACGCTTCACTACCGCCGGTTCCGTCGATGACGGGAAATCCACCCTCATCGGGCGCTTGTTATATGATTCCAAATCCATCTTCGAGGACCAACTCGAGGCCATGGAGGAGTCCTCCCGCCGCCGCGGCGACGAAAACGTCAACCTCGCCCTGTTGACCGATGGCTTGAAGGCCGAGCGTGAGCAAGGCATCACCATCGACGTGGCCTACCGCTATTTCGCCACCCCCAAGCGCAAGTTCATCATCGCCGATACCCCGGGCCACATCCAATACACCCGCAATATGGTCACCGGCGCCTCCACCGCCAACCTGGCCATCATCCTCATCGATGCCCGTAAAGGAGTCATCGAGCAGACCAAACGCCATTCCTTCGTCGCCAATCTTCTTCGTATCCAACACCTCGTCGTGGCGGTCAACAAGATGGACCTCGTCGGCCACGCGGAAGAGGTGTTCGACCGGATCGTGGAATCCTTCCGCGAGTTCGCCTCGCGCCTCGACAATATTGTCGGGATCACGTTCATCCCGATCTCCGCTCTCAACGGCGACAACGTGGTCGATAAATCAGCGGCCATGGCCTGGTATGAGGGGTCCACCCTGCTCTATCATTTGGAGAACGTCTATGTCGGCGGCGAGGAAAACCATGTGGAGGCGCGCTTCCCGGTGCAGTGGGTGATCCGCCCGATGAGCGACGAGTGGCACGATTTCCGCGGCTACGCCGGCCGGGTGGCGGGTGGCGTTTTCAAGCCGGGCGATGCCGTCACCGTGCTGCCCTCCGGGTTCACCACCCGGATCAAGACCATCCACGGGTCCGCGGGCGAACTCGATGAGGCCTTCGCACCCAATTCGGTGTGCCTGACCCTCACCGATGAAATCGACATTTCCCGTGGCGACATGTTGGTCAAGGCCAACAATCCCCCTCAGGTCGGGCAGGATATTGAGGCCATGGTCTGTTGGTTCTCATCCCGGCCGATGCCGCCCCGCGCCCGGTTTGTCCTCCGCCAAACCACTCGGGAAACCAAGGCGGTGGTGCGGGAGGTCAAATACCACGTCGATATCAACTCGCTCCACAAAATCGAGGACGTCGATGGCTTCGCGATGAACGACATCGGCCGGATCAGCCTGCGCACGGCGACCCCGTTGATCTACGACTCCTACCGCCGCAACCGCCAGACCGGCTCGTTCATCCTCATCGACCCGGACACCAACGAAACCGTCGCCGCCGGTATGATCGTCTGAGTCAGCAAGGAAAAGAGCGGAGGTCGGAGGTCGGAGGTCGGAGGACGGAGGACGGAGGATGGAGGATGGAGGATGGAGGATGGAGGATGGAGGATGGAGGATGGAGGATGAAGGATGGAGGATGGAGGATGGAGGATGGAGGATGGAGGGCGGAG
>JAIPKB010000288.1 GCA_021733795.1 Akkermansiaceae bacterium
CGTGAACCACGGGCAGGCCGGGGCGGTAGGAAAAGGTCACCTCGCGCAGGGTGATGTCGCCCTGGGTGAGTTTGAGCGGGCGGGCCTCCGGGTGGTCGGGGATTTGGTAGTTGGAGTCCAGCACCTCATAGAGCATCTGCACGCCGATCAGGGAGGCGTGCAGGGTGACGTTCATTTTGGCGATCCGCTTGACGGGTTCGTAGGCGAGCAGCATGGCGGCCAGGAAGGTCAGCAGGGAGCCCGGACTTTCGTTGTAGAGCAGGTTGCGGTAGCCGCCGTAGCACACCATGCAAGCGATGGCGATGCCGCCGACGGATTCCATCAACGGACTGGTTCTGGCGGACACGGAGGCCATTTTGTTTGCCCGTTTTTCCACGGCGTGGATCGCCTCATCGAAGCGGTCGGTCATGTGGGGTTCCAGGTTGTAGGATTTGATCAGCTTGTTGCCGATGATCGCCTCTTGCACGGTATTGACCACCCGGATGGAGCTTTGGAACTCGGCGTGGGCGATTTTGCGGATGCGCCGAATGATGCTGCCCAGCGCCATCACGATCGGTGCCATGATGAACAGGGTGACCATCGACAAGCGCCAATCGGTGATGAACATGACGGTGATCAGGCCGACTGCGGTGAGCAGGTCCTGAACCCGCAACATCATCAGATTCATCACATCGCGGGTGGAGGTGGCGGCCCGGGAAACCCGCTGGATCAGATCCGCAGTTGGGAAATGCACCAGAAACGTCAGCGATTGGTTGAGAATATGGTTGCTGATCCGCTGCTGCTGGCGGGCGACGATGTTGTTGCCGATCCGGGCGAGGATCACCTGGGACACATATTGGCAGACGCCTTTGACCAGGAACACGACCACCACGACCACCGAGACTTCGACGATGAGCAACATCCCGGGTTCGGCCGACTTGAACCAATCGGTCCAACTCCCTTGCAGATCGCGCAGCCAGCGGCCCATGATGCCGCCGCCAGGAACGCGTTTTCCGGGCACGGCAGTGGAAACCTTGAAGATCACCTCGGTGATGGTCTGCAGCAGCAGCGCGGAGACCCCGGTAGCGGCCGCCACCCCCACCATCATCAGGAAGGCCAGCAGGTAGCGGCCCACATACAGGCGGAAGTTCTCCCGCAACACCCGGCCAATGAGCTTGCGATGGGTATGATCGGCAAATACACCGGTTTTGAGTCTGGTCATGGCGTCGGATGTCCCCGGTTTCCGCCTGGGGGAGACCGGGAGGGCGGCCTCAGCTTACCCCGGGTTCCGGCGCAAAGTCAACCCGCAATCGACTGCGGCGGGTGGGAAGGCGGGATGATATTGTTTTTGGGAAATTTGAAACTTGCGGGGGTCCGTGAGGTTTACCTCTGTGCCGTGACCGCCAAATAATCGGCAGCGGCAACCAACCACCACCAATTAAACATGAAAACTTGTTTCACCGCAGTCAGTGTCCTGGCAGTCGCCGTTTCGTTCGTCCTGGGTCAGGAAGAAGCCCCCAAGGGTCCGCCCAAGGGCAAGCGCCCGAATCCGGAAGCCATCTTCAAGAAGCTGGATACAGATAACGACAAGGCGCTCAGCGAGGACGAATTCAAAGCGGGCCCGATGGGCAAGCGCGATCCCGAACGGGCCGCAAAAGCCTTCAAGAAGAGCGACACCGACAATAACGGCAGCATGAGCCTCGAAGAATTCAAGGCCAGCATGGCCAAGCGCGCGCCCGGCGGCCCACCCAAAGGCGGCAAGCCTGGCAAAGGCGGCAAAGGCGGCAAGGCAGCCCCTCCTGCCGAACCCAAGGCCGAATAACCATTACCGGAAAGGGTTTGCGGGGGTGCCGCCGAGAGCCGCTCCCTGGTGAATCCTGACCCTCTGCCGGGTCTTTTCCGCCGACCAAGGGCTTCCCCACCAGGTCCCGGCGGGGAAGGGCCGGTTTTTTGTCAAATGAATCGAAGACGAGGGATGAGAAGGTCGTCGCTCCTGATCGCAGGACTGCCACCGGATTCCCATGAATCGGCTGGACAGCGGTGGCGATCGACCGCCATGCTGCCGGGCACACGGTTGTTCATGTCGATTTCCCGCCCATTGCTGCTTCGATTGCTGCTGCCCCTCGCGCTGGCGTTGCTGGGTGCGGGGCTGTGTGCGTGGCTGGTTCCCGGGGAAATGCGCTTGATCGATGAGCAACTCACCGGGTTTCCGGATTCCGATGTGGCCGGCCACATGGCGAGGCCGTGGGTGATGGGCGGGCTGTGCCTGCTGCCGGTGCTCGCGATGCTGGGATACAGCGTGGGTGGCACCTTCGACCGCTATCTGGCGCGGCAGTTCGGGATGATTTTTTTCATTTGTTTCGCCGCCTTGTTGATGATTTTCCTGCTGATTGATCTATCGGACAACCTGAGCGATTTCCGGCGGAGTGCCGATGTACTGCAAACGGCGCTGGTGTTTTACGCCACGCTGGCACCGTCGATCGTGGTGTTGCTGCTGCCCTACTCGCTGCTGCTGGCGTTGATCTACTCGCTGGGAAAATTATCCCGGGACCGGGAGTTGGTGGCGATGATCCAGAGCGGCCGCAGTGTGGTGCGGCTCGCGCTGCCACTGATCGGTGCCGGCTTGTGGTGCAGCCTGCTGTGCATGGGGCTCAACTACCACTGGGCTCCCACCGCCGGCGGCAGCAAGAAGGAAATGTTAGATCGGGCCAAAGGCCTGCTCATCACCCAGGCCGACCACGTGCTGTATTTCAATGTGGATCATCATCGGTTATGGATGGTAGGGGGATTTCCCGAGAGCTACGAGCGCGGCGAGCCGCTATTATATGTGGAGGTGACCACCACGCAGCCGGGAGGAAAAATGGTTTCCAGGCTCACCGCCGAGCGCGCGAGCTGGCAGCGGGACACTGGCAACTGGGTGTTCGAGCGGTCGGTGCTCTGCCGCTTTGAGGAGGGTGAGGCGCCGGTGTTCGAGCAGGCCTCCGGGCCGGTGGTCCAAGCCGGCTGGCCGGAGACCCCGTGGCAGTTGATCAAACCCGGGCTGGCCGCCGCCAATCTGGGGATCCCGGACCTCAATGCCTGGCTGCGGACCAACTCCCTGAGGCAGTCCACCCGGCCCACTACCGCTGCCGCCGCCCCTTATGAAACCCAGTGGCACTACCGCTGGGCGCTGCCGTTCACCTGCCTGGTGACGGTGCTGCTGGCCGCGCCGCTGTCCATCCATTTTTCGCGCCGGGGTCCGGGCGGCAACGTGTTTCTGGCGGTGGTGCTGGCGGTGCTGATGCTGGTGACGGGCAACATCGTGCTGAACTTCGGCGAGGGCGGCCTGCTGAGCCCGGTGGTCGCGGCGTGGGCCCCCAATGTCGGGTTTGCCTTGCTCGGTTTTTATCTCTTCCGCACCCGCATCACCGGTCGGCCGCCGCATCTGGCGCTGCTCCGGTTGTTCAAGAACTCCAAAGTCTAACCCATCTTTCCTCCGTCATGGCCCTAACTGAATCCTGGCACATTCGCTCGCGTGGACGCGAGTGCGCGGCCACCCAGCGTCGTTTTGTTTCCGGCGAGATGATCGTCACCGCCCTGTTTCCGGACCCGGAGTCCAGCGGCTATCTGCGCCGCGATTACGGGTTGGATGCCTGGCAGGCCCGGGGTGCCGATGCAGAACTTCCGTTCTCCCACTGGCGGACGCGTTTCACGCCGCCCGGCGGCGACAAACCGGCTCCTCCGGAAAAGGAGAACCCGGAGGACATTCTCCGCCGGATGGTGGAGGAAGACGCCGACCACACCGAAAACACCCGCTACATCCTCGCGGTGATGCTCGAACGCCGCAAACTCCTGCGCGAGACCGACACCCAGCGCACCCCGACCGGGATTCTGCGGATCTACGAAAACCGCAAATCCGGCGAGATATACATCGTCAAGGACCCCAACGTGCCGCTCAGCGAGGTGGATGCCCTGCAACAGGAAGTCATGGAACTCCTCGAATCCCAAACCCGCCCGCCGGAAACTGCGGAAACTGCGGAAACTGCGGAAACTGCGGAAACTGCGGAAACTGCGGAAACTGCGGAAACCCCGGAAACCCCGGAAACCCCGGAAACCCCGGAAACCCCGGAAACCCCGGACGCCCCGGACGCCCCGGACGCCCCGGAAGTCCCGGAAGTCCCGGACGAGGCGGAACCGCCCGTGACCCCCTGAGCTGCCGATGTTTTTGCCCGGTTACAAGGATTTGGTTAAGCCGCGGTGGATCGCCGCGATCGAAGTGTTCAAGTTGTCCGGGCAGATGCCGGTGACCGAGCTGGCGGGGCATCTCGGTGTCAGTTACATGGCCGCCAAGCAATATTGCGAGGATTTGCGGAAACGCGGTTATCTGGAGCGGAGCCGCGCCCCGCGCCGGGAGGTGGGCCGGCCGGAGGTGTTTTACCGGCTGGCACCCAAGGCGGACCAGTTGTTTCCACAGGCGGGGGTCGGGTTTTCGCTGGAGTTGTTGGAGCATTTGCAGACCTTGTTCGGCGAGAGTGCGCCGGAGCGCTTGATCTATCAGTATTTCCAGCATCAGCAGGAACGCTGGCAGCCGCGACTGACCAAGGCGCGGTCGCTGGTCGAGAAAGCCACCTTGCTGGCCGGCCTGCGGGAACAAGCCGGCTGTTTCGGGCGTTGCAAATTCGATGCCACGAAGGGTTTCCGGATCGAGGAATACCACCACCCGCTGGCGGCGGTTTTCGCCAAATATCCGCGGGCGGTCGGGATGGAGCTGCGGATGTTGGAGGCGCTGCTCGGGACTCGCGTCACCCGCCGGGAGATCGCCGGCGGCCCCCATGGCCCGTCGCGGGTGGACTATGAGGTCGCCACTCTCGGCACGCCCTAGAATCCACTGGCGATCATTTCCACAAACTTCACTGAATAGCGCCCGGTGGCGCTGCGTCGAATGGCGCGAACCCCACTACCCGGCTTCATGAAACACCAAATCCTGCTCTCCCTCGCCGTGATCGGCATCACCGTGCTCAGCGGCTGCGACAAAGCCAGCAAGGAAAACGCCAAGCGCCTCTCCGAACTGGAACAACAGAACCGGATCGCGCTGGAACGCCAGCAGGAACTCGAGCAACGGCTCGCCGAACAACAGCTCGTCGCCGAACGCGATGCGATCGAGCGCGAACGTCAGCGGATCGAGGACGAGCGGTTCGCGCTGGAACAAGTCCAGACCGCCGATGCCGCCGCCAAAGAAGCCGCGCTTGCGGAACGCGAGCAGGAGCTGGCCAAACGAGAGGGCAAACTCGAATCCCTCGAGAATTCGCTGGCCGAACAACAACAGGACGTGGCGTACCGGGACACACTGGTGAGTGGGCGCGAGCTGGAACTGGCCGGCCGCGAACCGCTGGAGGACTATGACCCGCCGGCGGTCGAGGCCCTGCCGGTGGCCGATTACGGGATGTTTTATGACTCGCTGGCGTCCTACGGTTCCTGGTTCAGCACGCCCAACTATGGGTATGTCTGGCAGCCGGCCGTGGTCCGCAATCCGGGCTGGCGCCCGTATTGGGACGGCCGCTGGGTTTGCAGCAATTCCGGCTGGACCTGGATGTCCGACGAGCCCTTCGGCTGGGCCTGCTATCATTACGGTCGCTGGGCGCTGCTGCGCGGTCAAGGCTGGGTCTGGATCCCCGGCGACCAATGGGCCCCGGCCTGGGTTTGCTGGCGGGAGAGCGGCTCCCACATCGGTTGGGCACCCCTGCCGCCGGAAACCATGGGTTGGCGCGATTGCACCTGGGGCAACACGGTCGAAACCAGCTTCGGGATCGGCTCCAGTTGGTTTACCTTTGTCGCCACCACCTCGTTTTCCAGCCCGATCCGCAGGCACTGCCTGCCCATCGTCCAAAACAACATCTTCTGGCGGCAAACCACCAACATCACCAACATCCGTTGCCGGGGCGACCGGGTTTTCGTCGGCGGCCCGCGCTATGAGAATGTTTGCCGGGTCATGGGTCGGCAGGTGCCTTACTATCAGCTCGATCTGGATCACCGGCGCCGTCCGGGGCGTGATCTCATGGCCATGCGCCCCCACGCCGAAAACAACCAACTACGGATCGCCGCGCCTGCGGTGGGTGCCGCTTGGAATGCCTCGCTGCGGCCGCTCCGGGTGCGTGGTGACCTGCGGGCCGCGGTGATCGACCGACCGACCCCGGTGGCCCCCGAGGTGGCGAACCAGTTCCGCCATCGGCGTCAACAGGAACTGGCCCGGGCGGAGCAGGAACTCACCCGCCTCGGCGGCCGTGAGAGTTTCCAACGGCGCCGGACCGAGGAATTGGCCGCCAACCAACGACAGGCGGATGAGCGCGCCCGCCAGGCATCGGCCCAGCGCTCTGCTACCCAGCCGCAAGGTCAGGCTCGCCCCGCCCGTCCGGAAGTCGGCTTCCCCCGTCGTGAAGTGAGACCCGGCGCGGTGGCTGGCCAACCCGCGACTCGCTCCGCCCGTCCGGATTCAAAGCCGGAAGCTGTCCCGCCCGTCCGTGAAGTGAGACCCGGCGCGGTGGCTGGCCAACCCGCGACTCGCCCCGCCCGTCCGGATTCAAAGCCGGCAGCT
>JAIPKB010000289.1 GCA_021733795.1 Akkermansiaceae bacterium
CGGAAGGTGGTGCTGGGGATGGTGATGCTGCCGATCGCGGTGGCGGGGGTGCCGCTGTTGGATGTCTTGCTGGCCATTTGGCGGCGGGGGGTCCGCCATTTCGTGCGGCGGATGCGGGGTGAGGCGGCGGGGATCGGACTCTTTGATGCGGACCGCGACCATTTGCATCACCGTTTGCTGGACTCCGGCAAGACGCAACACAAGGTGGCCTTGTTGCTCCAGGGGGTGGCGGTGGTGCTGGCGCTGCTGGCGTTCCTGCCGATGTTGTTCGGCACGAAACTGATCGGCATTTCGCTGGTGGGATTCCTGATTGTGGGCTTGCTGGGATTGCGCAGCCTGGCCCAGGTGGAGCTTCAGAACACCGGTTGCGTGGTGCATCTGGCGATCAAACTGCCCGGGCCTCGCCGGCGGGTGGCGGCGGCCTTGTTTTTCTATGACCTGCTGATGCTGGCGGCAACAGCGGGGCTGGCGATATTGATCGAGACCAACGGGCTGAAGCAAGCCGCAGACCCGCAGTCATTGTGGTTTTTCGTCCTGCTCTTCACCATTCTCGGCAGCTGCGGGTTGTTGTTGATCCGGGTGCATCGCCAGTTGTGGGTGCGGGCGACGATCCATAATGTGCTGTTGTTGCAATCCTCGTTGTTGATTTCGTCGTTGGCGACCTTGTCGTTGTACGAGTTGGTGTTCTTCTCGCTCGAGTGGGGTGCGTTGCGGATGGCGGTGATGGCTTGTGCGTTTGCCAGTGTGGCCGTGTGCATCCCGCGCATGGCGCTGGTGCTGCTGCGGGAAGCCGGGTTCACCGCCCGCCACCGGGTCTCCAAAAAGAGTCATGGAGAACACGATCATCCAGTGGTGGTGGTGGGTGCCGGTGACCTCGGAACCTTGCTGCTCGACCACCTGAAAACAAGCTCCCAGTTCCACTATCCCGGAGTCCGGATCCTCGGGTTCGTGGACCAGACGCGCCAACTCCACGGCCGCCAACTGCGGTCATTCAGGGTGCTGGGCGGGCTCTCCGTGGTGCCCGGTTTGGTGGAGAACCAGGGACTCAAAGGCGTGATCCTCGCCATCAACCAGCCCAACCAGGAATTGATCGATGAACTCGCCGACCTGGTCGAACGCTACGATTTGAAAATCCACCGCTGGAACGTGGGGATTCAGATGGAAGCGTGAAGCGCAGCTTTGCTGCGCAATTTTGAATTTTTAATGTTTAATTTTGAATGGGGTATGAGCCGCTGCCGCTGCCGCTGCGCGGCAGCGGAATGTTGAATGTTGGATTTTAAATTTTGAATGGAAGATGAGCTGCGCGCGGAGCAGTCGCTGGGTTTTCCCGGGTTCGCTAGCGCGAACTGCGCGTTCCGGAGCGCGTTCATTCTGAACGCTGAGGCTGGCGGACATGCTGTCCGCCGGCGTTCCTGGTGAAACCCATCAAGCAGATTACATGCTATTCAGAATCCCTTTTGATTGACGATTGACGATTGTTGAATTTTGATTTTTGATTTTTGAAGTGTAAGAATGCTGGCGCTCCGACCGGCTCTCTTCATTCGCGATCGACGGTCACCCGTCTTCGCATGGCTTCGCCGAGACAAGCAGACCGCCGCTACAAGGCGAGTTCAGGAGCGCGTTTCGGAGCGCGTTCATTCTGAACGCTGAGGCTGGCGGACATGCTGTCCGTCGGCGTTTCTCACACGCCCCGCCCGCCCCAGCCGACAGAATGTCGGCCGCCCACAGTCGGCAGAATGCCGACGCTCCCGTCTCCCGCCTCCCGCCTCCCGATTTCTGTCTGTCCATTGCATGGAGGGCGGGACGCCCACGCTCCTTGCCGACCTCCGACCTCTGTCGTCTATCACACCTCACGCCGCTGGCGACAAGTCGGCGCGGCACGGCGGCCACGCCCTACCTTTCTTCCATTCAAAATTTATAATTCAAAATTCAAAATCGCGGCGCAGCCGCCCCTCCCATGTCTCCTTCTACTAGCGACCGACTGATGCCCTGCAGCACCGATCACCGCATTGCCGGCCCGGGCACGCCGCTGGTTTTCGGGGCGTTCTGGGGGCTGGTGCTTTTGGCCACGTTTTTCGTCAATGGCCCGTGGGCCGGGTTTCACGGGATTCTCCTCGGATGCGTGGGGCTGCTGATGCTGGTCCGGCCGCCGGACACGTCGCTGCCTGCGCTGTGGTGGGTGCTGGCGGGGGTTTTCCTGGTCGCGGGATCGGCGGTGTGGCTGCCGGCCAACTGGTTTTTGATCCCCGCCTGGCGGACCCATCTGACCTCGCTGGGGGTTGAAACCGGCGACCAGGTCGTGATCCAATCCCGGCAGGCGCTGGAACTCTTCACCCTGTTTGGGGTCACCCTATTCACCGGGCTTTGGCTTGCCGGGCATCGTCCGTCGGCCACGCAACTGCGCCGCTGGGCGATGATCTTCACCCTGGGGGTGGCGGCTTACGCGATCATTTCACGGCTCATCCAAATCCAACCCGACGCCGGCCCGGGCGGCCATTTCGGGTTTTTCCCCAACCGCAACCACAGCGCCACCTACCTCGCGATGGGGGCGGTCTGCGGCCTGGGGACTATGTTGCAAGCGCTCCGCGACCGGCGTTTCCCCGCCTTGGCAACCGCCCTCGGCGGCACGGCAATCTGCCTCTGGGCGATCGCCGCATGGTCCCTCAGCCGTGGTGGCATCGTGCTGGTCGGGATCGGCGCGGTGCTTTGGATTTCGATCCTGGGCCGGCATTACCTCGGCCGCCACGGGATTTGGGCGCTCGGGCTGATCGCGCTGGCCGCCGCCGGGCTCTTTTTCATCGCCGACTCCGGCGTCAAGGAGCGCCTGACCCTGACCATGGAAAAGGCCGGGGAGCTCGCCGATCCCGGAAGCCCGTCAATTGACGCCGACGGAAAATCCGCGATCGAATCGGTGCAATCACTCGATCTCCGGATTCCGATCGCGCTCGACACGCTCGGCCTGATCCGCGATTTCAAGTGGACCGGGGTGGGTGCCGGGCAATACCGCTATGTGTTCCCGCAATATCGCGAGCGCTCCGCGGTTCGGAATGACTCGGAGAGCTACCACCCGGAAAGCGATTGGCTGTGGATGGCGGCGGAGGCCGGAGTCCCCGCCACCCTCGCGCTGGCCGCTTTGGTCTTGTTGGGGGCGTGGAAATCCCTGCGTTCGATCCGCAGTGGCCGCCAACGTGCAGTGCGTGGCGCCTGCCTGATCGCCGCGATGTTGGTGGCGATCCATGGGATCTTCGATGTGCCGGGGCATCGGATCACCCTTGCGTGGAGCGCGGTATTTTTGTTTGCGCTGTCGCTGCACTGTCCCACCGCCAGTGCCAGCCCTGCGGCTCCCCGCGCCTGGCCATTCCGCCTGGCCGCGCTGCCGGTGTTGCTGCTGGCCGGTCTGCTGCTCCACTCCCAGTGGGGAGCGGGCTACCAACCCGCGGTGGTCGCGGGTGATGCTGCGTGTGGCCGCGCGATGGCGCTCTACCAACAAGACCAAACCCTGCAAAAGGAGGCCACCGCGGCGGGGAAAACCCACGATCCACCAGCCGGCGAGGATCTGCTCGAACAAGCGGTGACCGGGCTCAAACAAGCAACCCGGGACGCGCCAATGGATCGGCGCTTGTATCACCTGCGGGGATATATCACGCTCTATTTCGACGATCTGGAAGCCGAGACCAATCAGGCGTTTGAGATCGAGCGGGCGCTCGATCCGACGTGGATCAAAGGCCCGCTCCAACAGGCCACGGCCTGGTCGAGGACCAGCCCCCGGCAAACCGAACTGCTGTGGCAGGATGCCCTCCAACGCGCCGGGTGGATGGATGAACACCATCCCGGATCCCCCTACAACCGGGCCAATACCCTCAAGCAGATCCGCCACGCCGCGCGCGGCAATCCGCAGCTCGAAGCCATCGCGGAGCGCGTTCATTCTGAACGCTGAGTCAGGCGGACATTCTGTCCGCCGGGGGTGTCTAGTGTAGCTCATCAAGCAGATTGCATGTGATTCAGACTCCCTTTTGATTGACGATTGACGATTGTTGATTGTTGATTTTTTTATTTTTGAAGTGTCGGAACGGTCATCCAACATCCAATCAGCATTCAAAATGTAACATTTAACATTGCGGCGCAGCCGCCTCTCCCTACAATTGCGATCGACAAGGCGCCCCCTACCTTTCTTTATTCAAAATCCAAAATCCAACATTGCGGGCGGGACGCCCGCGCTCCCCCAACTCTTCATCTCCCCCCACGATGAGTCCAACCAATCTGAAATGTCCACGCACCTTTGTCTGGACGACTGCGGTCGCTGGCTTGGGTGTCGCGCTTGCCCTGTCGGATGCCATGGCGATCGAAGTCACGCTGGAGAATCTGGTGCAAACCTATATCGGCGGACCGATAACCCCCAGCGTGTCCGTCACTCCGTCCGGACTCTCCGCGGAGCTGACCTACCGCAGTCTAAGCCATCCGGCACCCGCCAGCTCCGAGGTGGTATTCAGCAACAATCCGGAGCCACTGCGACTGTCATACTCCAGCGTCTCATTCTGCTCAAACCACCTGTGCGGACTGGGAAACTACCTCCAGTTTGCCGGCAGCGCCCGCCAGCTCGAAGGCTGTGACGTGACGCTGGTCACCTGGGCCAAGGCCGCGGACTATCCGGTGCTCGCCGCGGCAGACGCCACCGGATACACCCACCCGGTCACCCTCACGCTCTATCAAGTCAGCGACGCCCATCAACTGATCTATCTCACGGAACTCAACCAACCGGTGCTGGTGCCATGGCGGCCGCTGACGCTGCCCAATGGCGACCCGTATCCCGTCAATGGCTACGCGTTCCGGGTTTCGTTTGATTTAGCGCAGGACGACATCACCCTGCCCGCAAAAGTACTCGCGCTGGTCAGCTACAACACCCAGGCCAGCGGTTTCGAGCCAATCGGCGTCCCCGGCCCCTACAATCAGCTCAATGTGGCCGTGGCCTCGGCTGCCCCGGTGACCGGTGCCGACGCCGATCCCGGCGAGGTGCTCCGAATCGCCCATGATGCCGCCATCCCGGAGGGAGTCTGGTGGTTTCCGAGCACCGCGCTGGGAAACCCAATGCCGCTTTTCCAGGTGCGGGCACTTGCCACCCGCACCACCACGGCACCCGTCGAGGCCGGAGACTACGAGGTTTCCGCGACCATCAGCGATTCCACCTTCGCGGGCGGCCCCCAGGGCACGCTAACCATCGGGAAGGCCGTGGCCGAGCTTCAGCTCACCGAGTTGACGCCCTTCTACACCGGTTCCCCGCTTCCGGCCGGTTACCTCACCAATCCACCGAATCTCCCGGTGGATCTCAGCTACAATCTCTCAAGCAATCCCCCGACCGAAATCGGCGATTATCAGGTCGCGGGAGCCATCGCCGACCCGAATTACACCGGCGAGGCAACCGGGGTGCTCAGCATCCGTCCGTCCTACAATTCCTGGATGGCGGAAAGGGTGGCCGCCGGAACCATTCCACCCGAACGAGACGGCGACACCGATGATCCGGACCTTGATGGCATTCCCAACCTGATGGAATACGCATTCAATCTCGATCCGGCCTCAGCCTCCAACAGCAGGACCGACACCCCGCCGCCGCTGCCCCGGCTCCGGTTCGTGATGAATGATGCTTTCATCACCTATCGCCGCAACCTGGATGCCGCAGATGTGAGCTATGAGATCCGCCACACCGGGGATCTCTCCCAGCCCGCACCCTGGCCCGCCGTCACCGGCACCGAGGAGATTATCAGCGATGATGGCCACACCCGGGTCATCGAAACCACCCTGCCGCTTGCTCCAGACGAGAACCGGAAGTTCTACCGCCTCCACATCTCCCGGTGAGGTCGGGGGTCGGAGGTCGGGGGTCGCAAGGAGCCTGGGCGTCCCGCCCTCCATGCAATGGACAGACAGTGATCGGAGGACAGAGGACAGAGGACGGAGGACAGAGGACAGAGGACAGAGGACGGAGGACGGAGGACGGAGGACGGAGGAGGGACGAGGGACGAGGGACGAGGGACGAGGGACGAGGGACGAGGGACGAGGGACGAGGATGGGCACGCATCCAACATTCAACATTCAGAATCCGTAACTATTCAGGTAGCGCAAATCACGTATTTGCAGCAGATTTTCTCCACCACGAAGAACACGAAGAGCACGAAAACACGAAGAGCACGAAACGGGGTAAAAACGATCACGAGGTGATGTAAGACATCAAGCTCCCCCTTCATTCCTTTCGTGTTCTTCGTGGTGAATAGTTACCAGAATCCATCATTCAAGATTCCTCTCCGCGTTCACCTCTGCGCCTCTGCGGTTCGCTGCAGTCCAACGAAGAGGAAGAGTGGTCGGAGGACGATGGACGATGGACGATGGACGATGGACGATGGACGATGGACGATGGACGATGGACGATGGACGATGGACGATGGACGATGGACGATGGACGATGGTGTCGGCCGCATTTCTCCCATTCCTTTGCCCCAAAGTCCTTTGCCAAATCCTAATTGCGCGGGTTTGGGCGGCGCGTGAAT
>JAIPKB010000290.1 GCA_021733795.1 Akkermansiaceae bacterium
GCATTCCTGAGATAACTGGACTATCCAAATCCCGAGCTTCTCTATTGCCTCAGATGTTGGCATATCTCTCGTCTTTGCCACAGCCTTTAGTAGACCGGCCTCCCATTTGGCGTATTCGGCGGGATCTTCCGGAAGATTGGCGCAAAGCGGCCCCGAAAGTGCCAAAAGACAGATTCCAATGACTGCTATGAACGTGTTCAGTGGGGATTTCATTCTGCAGGAGGATCAACATTTTTCGCCATCCACGCCTCGACCTTTTCCCATTCCGCCTTGATGAGCAGAACGCCGGGATTGGTGGTTTGGGCAGGCACATTGGACATGAGGCGGCGGGTATAATCCGTGCCGGGCAGGATGAATTCGCTGGTGCCATTGTCCGGATGGCCTGCGCCGACAATGACATGGCCGATTTCGTGGGCGATGGTGCGCTTCATTGTCTCCAAAGTCCGGATCCCGAGGGCATCCCCTACTATCCAGCAGTTGCGCTGCAGCACGGCGGTCGTGCCCCACGCGGCACCGGCAAAACCCACGGAGGTCCCCAGGATGAATACGTCGATGTTGCTCACCGGCTGTCCCGCAGGTCTGGCTCCCAAAATCAATTCTTGCTCGGGGCTTTGCTGATCCTCGCTGACATTTGGCTGGAAGACTCCGTCGTTGTTCCTATCCCAATTGAGCGTCAGCGGGATAGGGATCACATTGACTTGGAAGTTGGCGTTGATCTGGGGCTTGAAAATGTTGGTAAGATGGGATGCTAACTGCGTCCCGAAGTCCGGTTCGTCCGGCGGGGTGTCCATCAGGCCCGGCGGATTGTCCGGCTCTGCGGGCGTTTGCTTGATCACCTTGTAAACATTGACCTTGACTGTGCGCTCCTTCATCACGTAGCCGGCCAGCGGATCGCTGACGCATCCTGCAGTGCCCAGCTTCAATCCGATGTTAACCGCCGCGCCAGAGGCGACCTTAGGTTCAGTGGCTGGGTCGGCGGGGACCGGGGCCTGGAGGCTCAGCATGGCGACTGGCTCGTTGACCTCTGTGGTGCCCGTGCCGTTGGCGAATAGGAGGTCGCCAGCGTCCAGCGTCAGCGCGTTGGTGGCGCTGGCCAGCGAACGGAGTTTGAAGGTGGCGGACGGGCCTCCGAGCGGCACCATGACCCAGGATTTTTCCTGGGTCCCCTGCAAGGGAAACCAGGTGTTGCCGCCCAATGAAAAGGAATCCGTGCCGGTGGCCTCAGCATCATCCTCGAGAAGTACCGGCATGGCGGCCAGGGACTTGAGGGAGGATAATTCCCTGGCCAGAATCCAGCCGTTGTTGGCCGCGTTCACGAATTGTGGCACTTCAATCTCCTGCGGGACGTTCACCGCCCAATACCTGAACACGTTCTGGCGCAGATCCTGGGCCAGCTCGTGGCCACCCACCAAGCGCACGCCATTGGTGGCCACGTCACGCCCTCTCTTCAGGTTTTCCCGCGGTTGCCAGACGGCACCAGAGTCGGGGGGAGGCAACGGAACCAGGCAGTCCGGCACGCCGTCCGCGCCGAAGGCCACTGGAACGCCGGGGTGTCCCGCCGGAGCGGGCATCTGCGGAATCCGGGACACCGGGTAGGTGAAATCGTGGCTATCATCCGTGGTCAGCAGCCGGCTGCCAACCGTATTCCAGCCCCAGACATAATCGGTGCCGCCCGCGAAGATCATGTCGTAGTCCTCCTCGCTGTAGCGCTCGTCATCAGTGAAGCCGAAACCACTGGCGGTTCTCCGCCACAGCGCACGGACATCGACCCTCACTGTGTTCCCACCCACGCTCATGGTTTCGGCATGATCAGCCATGAAACGCGTGTCGTCGGCCAGCAGCGAATCAAACGGATAGGGGGGCTGCGGCGGGCTGTCTGGCGGGATAGCAGCAACTGCCGGCCGGGCGAATTTGCCATTAGACTCCGCGATCAGGGGTTCGGCATCCTCGCCATCCCACCAGGCGTTGACCGTTGGGAAGGTTGCCATCCCGCCGCTCCCGCCGCCGGACGATTCCAGTCGCATTGCCGTGCCAACCCCCAGAATCTGTCCACTGTCATCCATGGCAAGCGCGAAACTGGCCTGGATTTCGTCGGTTCGCGTCATTCTCAAATTTTTGAACGCGCCCCGGCTCCACACTGAAGATGGAAACAGGACCTTGCCCTGGGAGGTGATCATGTGCGGAGCATGCTCCCCCCCGCCCAGACTGACAGCCGCCGGAATCTGGAATACGGCGTAGCGCCAGCGCGGTGCGGCGGCCAGGGTGGCAATGACCGGATCCTGCGGTGCCGGGTCGGAAATGTTCGGCTGTCCATCGCCGTCGGAGTCGACCTGACTGCCATCGGCCACACCATCCCGGTTTGTGTCGCCATCGAAAGCATCCGAACGCAAGCCCACTAGAACCAGCGGATTGCCAGCGGCATCGGCGAATTCCAGCCAGTCCGGGGAGCCGTCTTCGTCGGAATCCTTGCTCCAGTCCGCCTTGATGCGCCAGAAGCGGCGGCTGGCAGGATCATAGGGAGCGGGCGGCGGGGCGTTGCGGGATCGCTCGACGGAGGCGGAGATGTGCTGGTTCATGAGCGGGAGATTCTCACGCAGGGCGGCGAGCATGGTGGCATCGTCGCCGTTGAGCGCCGGGTTTTCCGCAGGTGGATCGACGGGCTGCGGCGGGTGGCTGACGAAGAAATACCAAGTGCCGAAACTCTCGAAGTAGAGCGGAATGCCATACCAATCGGCGGTCAGTTCCTCGGGGATATGGCAGATGAGTCCGCCGGAACCGGAAAGCGAGGGCCAGGAGACGACGCTACCGCCCTCGGGGCCATCAGCGGGTTGCATCCGCAGGGAAACGAGCCGGAATGAGGGCAGCGGGACGGGCGGCGGCGGGGGTGGATCGCCGGCGGGCGGTGGTGGCGGGGCGGTGGTCTGGAACAGGGGAGTGGCGAAATCATGGCCCATGCCGTAGAGGGTGCTCTCGGCGGTCCAGGTGAGCATATCCTGGGATGATTCCACAGTGTAAAGTACGCCGGGGATGGTGGTGAAGACGAGGCAGCGCTGGTAGGAACCGTCGGTGGCCGGGAGGGTTTCCTGCCAATAGTGCGGGAGAAGGTCCGGCATTTGGGCGCGGGCAGGGCCGGTGAGGGGTAACAGGGTGCCGGTGATGGCAAGCGCCAGGGCGGGGAGTCTAGCAATGGTCGGAGTCATGGCCTTGCGTCAGAGTTGGCGGAGCATCAGCGACTTGCGGGCGGGATGTCAAGCATTGATCCGGCGTTCGGTCAAAAATCTTGCTTCGTCAGGGGTGGATGGCCTTTCGGCCTGATTCCCGATTTCCGTCCCGGCGAGCGGATAGACGGCGAAGGAGGCAGGGCAGTGTTAGCCCCGTAGTGGCCGCTGGCGATGCGTGCCAGGCCGGCCGTGGCATGGCTACCCGGGCACCAGGACCGGCGTGCCTTCGGCGGGCGGCTGCGCTTGCCTGTCCCGGCTAGGTTTGGCTGTCGAGGTATGGCTGAGTCATCCCGGAATTCTCCTTCCATCGGTGGGGTCGAATTTGAAATGCGACCCTTGGAAGCCGCTAGCGGAATCCCGCACCAGACCACCCGCCAATACTGCCAGGCACAGGTTCTGAGGATTCACCCTTTCCGCGTTTGGAACGCTAAAACCAGAGATTCAACGGGTTGCAGAGGTTGGACTGGGGTGTCAGTGTGGGCGGATTTGAAATGCGAGCACAAATCCCAGATGCGGGTTGGGGTTATATCGAATTTGAAATCTCGAAACCTAAAGCTCAACAGGTTATGACGCCAGTACCGCCGTAACCGACTCGGATTTGAAATCCGGATGGGCTCTCTCCAACTGGTTGCCGCGCGTGCCGACATGACCTGGGTTTCACCGTGGCAACCCGATTTCATCTGGCGTTTGAAAAGCGGGATGAAATCTCGAAGCTGAGAATCCGGCGGATCGCGCTCCACCGCCTGGACTGGCGGCCCCGCCGGGATAGCAGGATAGCGGGCCGCCCGGGTGAATGGACGACCCGCCAACTCCCGGCGCATCAGTAGTCGGTTGCCGGCTCGTCCTCTGGTGCCTCTTCCTCCGGCAGGAACATGCGCATGGCCTGCTCGATGGTCCAACCGATGTCCCCCGGGCTCATGCCCGCCTTGCATGCGGCGACATACAGCATGCCCGCGTGGATCACCATGACGGCTTCCTGAGCCGGGTCGGTTTTTCGCAGGTGGTGCTCGGCCATGCGGACGCAGCGGTCGTGGTCGGGGGTGGCTCCGATCATGGCAGCCTTGAGCCAGGCTTCATGCTGGGCGACGCCGAAGCAGAGATAGGGCGCGAGGCCGCCGATCGTCCGCTTGGTGACTTCGATGATCTCCTTGGGCGTGGCAGGTTCACTCTGGCCGTCTGAGGAGTGGTTGGATGGATGGGTATTGCTTATTCTCATATGTGTTGTTGTTGTGTTGGGGTTGGTTGTTGTTGGATAGAGAGTTGGGTGGCGGGATGGATGCCGGGCTGGATGGGATGCTTCCCTCTGGAAAACGCACCGGGACGAAACGGGACACTTGGCCCCCTTATATATAGGGGGCCGTGTCCCTGTCCCGTTTTCGCGGCGGGAAGTTTCCTATTTGTCCCGTTCATGTCCCGTTTGTGCCGATGGGTTGAGTGCCCACTTGCCGCGTTCCGATTTCCTTAGCACGCCAAGGATTTCCGCACGCTGCATCTGCTTTTTGACCGTGTCTGGCCGGGGCTTGGTTTTTGTCCCGTTCATGTCCCGAATCGCATCGGCCACCTCGTCGGGCGACAAAACGGGACAAGAGCCGTTTGTCCCGTTTTCGGCAGCGAATTCGAAGATCGGCTCCCATTTCTGGCGTGCTTCCGTAGTCGCCTTTTCCTCCCGTTTGGCGGCCTTGATGCCACCTGCACGGCCTTGGAAGACGTGCATCCCGGCGGCATCGTCCCAGGCGAAACAGAATCCCTGGTTCTGTGGGATATCGCGCTTGCGCATGTCGAGGCCCCACATGGTGGAGACGGAGGTCTCGGCATCCTTCTCGATGCGCAGGTTGGCAAAGGCTTTGCGGTTCAACTCGCTGCCGAGGTGGCCGCGGGTCTTGCCCTCTCCGAACGGGTTCTCGTGCAGGACGCAGAAGATCGGCGTCGAGTATTCCTGGGCCAATGCGTGCAGGCGGGAAATGAGCTCCAGCGACTCCGCCTCGTCGTTGGGCGATGCGCATAGGTCGGCCACACCGTCGATGACCACCGCGTCGATGGTGCCGTGCTCCTTCCTTTCCCGGTCCAGCACCAATTCAAGGATGGTGACCCGCTCGCTGCGGGCAAAGCGGACCAGCGGGATGGAAAGCAGCCTGTCCGATACCGAGGGAAGACCGGAGCGCCTCACAGACCGGCGCACCAGCGCGTGCCAGTCACCGCTGCTCTGCTCGGTGTCCAGATGGATGATCGCACCGCCGTCGCTGCCCTCCCACTCGAAGTGGAGCGTGTCGCCCGTGCAGGCGTATTGTCCCCGTTGGCAGGCGCCGAGGATGGCGGCGATGACGGCCGACTTGCCGACCTTGGATTTGCCCTGGACGCAGGTTAGGTTGCCACGGGCGGCGATCGGGTATTCGCCAAGGTTCATGCACAGTTCGTCCGGCGGCGGCGGGGTGTTTTCGTCGAAGGCCAGCTCGTAGGCGCGGGCCAGCAGGTCGTCGGGGCCGAAGCGGTTGATCTCGTCGGCTTTCTTCACATACCGGCGCGTCTGGATCTCGCAGAGCATCGGGTTGATCAGCTCGATGCCCGGAGCGCCGTCACTGGCCGGGGTGTCGGCAAAACCCCACAGCTTGAGGTGACGGATGACGCTGCGCTGGTCCATCGGCACCAACAGCACTCCGGTATCCAGATGGTATTTGCCGTTGCCGTCGTAGTAAAACTTCTCGATGGCCTCTCCCGGCGTCATGGCCGGGGAACCATTCGGGCCGACAGGCGTCCTGCCCCGCCACCCGTGCTGCTTGGCGATGTGGACCAGGGTTCCGGCGGTGACACGCTCCAGGCGGTGCTTGAACTTCTCGTCGTATTCGCCGGGTTTCTCCTCGGGCGACCACGCGCGGAGCAGGACGGTTCCCTCGTCCTCACCCAAGGCGGACCAGACTGCGGAGGAAACGCGCAGCCACTGATCGTAATCGGGCCGCGCCGGAATGCAGGAAAGCATTTCCCCCACCTCGCCGGCCGTCCACTTTCGTCCGCTGTCGGCCGGTTGCAGGTTTTCGTTTTTCGTGCGATCCAGCTTCCACGGCAGTATGAGGTCGGCGGGCCAGACAATTTCCTCAAACTCCATTTCGACCGGAGGCACCTCAGGGGAGCATTCGTAGCGCATGCCGTCCGGATGGATCCCGTGGATCATCGTGCAAAAGCGGTCGGCGCGCCATTCGCCCCAGGCGCTGCCATCCTGACGCTTGATCATGGCGGGGCGCGGGAAGGCTCCCTTGACCCGCACCCACAGGTTACATCCGCGCTTGCCCC
>JAIPKB010000019.1 GCA_021733795.1 Akkermansiaceae bacterium
GCCACCAGAAAATCGGCCCACCCCAGGATCTTCGACCCCGGCTGGAATTTCATCCGGTCCGCCAATGCAGCCGGAATCTGCAGGATCGCCCGCTTGGGCACCAGCGTCGCCCGGCCACCAAAGCAAACCACGTCGGAGTTCGCCAACAGGTCGCCAGGTTGATTGACTTTCGCCGGGTCCGCGCCGGTTGAGGGCGCCAGCTTCGTCATTGGGTCGTTCTGGGCCACCTTCCGCGACTGCAGCGCCAGTTGGTCATGCGTCACGGCATCCCGCATCGGCAGTTGCTCCTGCGCATTCAGCATTGGTCCAGCCGCCGCTGCCAACACGATCGTCAGAATTGTCGATTTCATGATTGGAAGATGGTGGCATCACGCTTTTCATCATCGACGCCACCGGAGGGGTCATCCGCGCCGTTCGGGCCGCCACCTCCACCTCCGGGATTTGACGAGTCCACGCCGTCGAGGTTGTTGCCGTGGCCGTTGTTCGGGTGTTGCTTGCTGAAGGTCACCAGCAACACGCAGTCCTGATAGTCGAAGCAGTTCTCGCTGTGGTTGGTCTGATTGAGTTCCATCAGGATGAGCACGCTCATCGGCCCGACCCGCACCTTGCCGGTTCCGTCCAAATAAGGCCTCAGATACTTGGCGAGGTAGGACTGCTGGTAGAGCGGCAGTGCCGTGGGAATCGTCTGACCATCTGCCAGCGCAATCACCTGCAGATTGGCGCTGCGGGTGGTGTAGAACGGAGTCCAGCTGCCGTTCACCACGTACCTCCCGCCGAAATCAAGGGTGTCTCCTCCCTTCAATTTTTTGATGTAATACCGCGAGGATGGATCGATGTCGGACTGGGTGCCGTAGAACAATTGCTTGTAGGCACTCCCATTCAAACTCACCCGCGCCTCGGCTTGCGGCGGCGGGTCAACGGCCACCGGGTTGCTGGAACAACCGACGATTCCAGTCCCGATCGGTTGCACCGAGACATAGACATCCTCAGTGGGCACCAGGGTGCCGGGCGGGTTGATGAACGCAACGTCCTTCAATTTGCTCGGATAGACGATGCTCCAGGTCAGCGTCGGCTTGGTGCCGGTCTGGACGATGGTCGGAAACGCATCTACCGTACCCAAGGGAACAGAGGGAATACGGGTGGCTTGCGCTTGGACGGCGGGAAGTATGCCGATCACGGACACACACATCAGGGCCACCATGCCGGTGGCATTTTGTTTCGTTTTCATGTATTTGTATTCTGGGTGTTGCACGCCTACCGCCCCCGTAGGGGCTCCGCCGGGATGAGCGGAGCCACCTACGGGGTAGGTTGGCGCGGGTGAGCAACGGGGTGTGGATACAGGGTTAGGTGTTGAACAGCAATGTCGGGGTGAGGGTAGCGGTGGGTGATCCGCAGGAAGGTCAGGGTGGCGGTGGGTGATCCGCAGGAAGGTCGGTGGTCCAATCGCGCCAGGGGCCCTTGGGCACCTGACGGTCGTTCAAAAAGCGCCATTGAACCCGCTCGCCGCTGCGGAACCCAAGGTAGTCCCGCACGGCCGGGCTGAAATCAATCCCCGCAGAACCGTTGCGGTTCGGACGCGGTTGCTCGTTGCCGAAAACATACTGCCAGTGATCCACTTCAAAGGGACCCACATCCTCCCACTGGGCATAGCACACCCGTCCTTCGTAGTGGACTCCCACCCAGCGCCCCTTGCAAACCGAGATCCCGTCGCCCCGGTAGCTCTCCCAGAACCACGGAATCACCTCGGACGCCTCCGGCCGGTGCACCCCGCCCGGAGCCACATCGTTGTAGGGCAGCGCCACATAAAACGGATTGAGTTGGGGAATGAATCCCTCCGGTCCCCACCCCGAGCGGCGATTCGGGTCATCGTATCCGCCGAAGTTGGCCAGCCAATTCTGGTCCCAGGCGCTTTTGTCGTTGGGCGTCGGGTTGTTCGACGTCGGAGTCTCGCCGACCCAGAACACGGTGCCCACCACGTTGCTCTTCCAAGGGTTTCCGCCCCGCACCGAATCCTGCGATTGTTCCTGCACCACCCGGGCCACCGCCGGCACTCCGTAGGGGTCGCTCAACGACGGCAGCGCGTCACGCCGCTCGTCCAGAAAATCCGTGTGCTCGGCGAATAAGCGATCCGACAAGCGCCCGGCTACCGCCGTTCCCATCAGGAAAAGGCAGCTCACGCCGAGTGCTTGGATCGTGGTCTTCATCGCTTTGTTTCGCTGACCAAACCTTCAGGCGTGCTTGGTCATGCGCCAAATATGGACTTTTCATAAATCTTTACAAGGAGAATTTTAGCTTTTTTGATATTTTTTGAAACAATTACGGCTTTCTTAAACAAATCCAGTTGTTCCAAATCCTCTTCTATCACCCCAAATTGCCAGTAACTGCGGGGATCCCGGGCTCCCCACCCTTACGGCTGCGGGGTCACCGCCAAGCGGTAAAAGTTCCGCGCCGCCCCGGACGGCAGCACCCGCCACCCGTCGGGTTGCACCTCGATCCGCCACTCCGGGACTGGCTGCCACCCCGCTAACGCGGTCGATTCCTCCACCGCCACCGTGGCAAACCGCGTGCCTTCGGTCGAAAGCGCGAACCGCAACAGGCCGTCGTCACCGAAAGTCATCGGATTTCCCGCCATCAGCGGCGGAGACCCCAGCAAATACTCGGCCAAGTTCGGCAAGCCGTCGCCATCCGGGTCCGCCGTGAAGCCGCCGGCCGGGCCGACCCAGTCGAGATACGGTTGATCCGGGTCGAGGCCGAGCACCTCGCCGAGAATCTCCCGGTTGGTGAGTCGTGGGATGCTGCGACCGGTCGCGCGGTTGAGCGCGTCGAGCAGAATGTCCGCCAGCAAGGCCTGCGCCACGGTCGCCGGGTGGAATCCATCCTTGCAGAATACCGCATGCGGCGGATTCTCCGGATCCGGCGGGATGGCGAACACCGTGCCGTTGAGATGGAATGGCACCTCATCAAACACCCGATCCGTGAGTTGATCCGTCCGCGCCACCGTGGCTCCACGGGCGGTGGCCATCGCCACCAACTCGGCATTCATCTGGGCCACCCGCGCCCGCGCCACCACCAACCGGGCTGGATCGTTGTATTTGGAAGCCACCTCCGGCGTGGCCCCGACGTTTGGCACGGTGGCCACAATGATCGGCATCAGCGGTGCCTTGCTACGGATAAAATCGTGGATTTCGGCTAGATTGACCACCACCTGGGCCAGCAAGGCCGGTGGCTCAGGGTCGTGAAAAACCCCGGTGTAGTTGGATTTCAAGTCGTTGCCCCCGAGAAAGATCACCACCGCATCCACCTCATCCAGATGGCCGACCAGCGCCGTCCGGGTCGACCAGCGCAGCAACACCAACGGGTCGCCGGGAATCAAATCCCACGGTGTCAAGTTAATCACCCCCAGCCAGTCGGTCGTTCTGAACGAAGGCACCCCGTAGTTGTATTTGTAGCCACCGTTGCGGAGGTCGGGGTAGGAAAGCAGGGCCGAGTTGTAGGATCCCGGAGAAACCTCGGTGCCGCGGTGGGCGGCGAGAATCTCGATCCAATTTGGGGTGTTGGCTATCAGTGGATTGGAATCCGGCGCGCTAAACGGCACCTCGAACACGTATTCCTCGGACATGCTGTCGCCCACCACCAATATCTTCAGCGCCGCCGCGGGCGCCGCATTCATCAGCACCGCCGCCACCAGCCAGACCAGCCACCCACCACCTTGTATTGTCCCTCTCACGAGCCAACCCTACCACCCATCCCCCACCCTGGCAACCGGAGGATGGCCGTCTTGGAAGGCAGGCTTCCAGCCTGCCGAATCCACCTGGAGTTCAGGCAGCAATCCCCAAAATCCCCCGCTACCCGGAGAAGTCACACAGTTGGCGCCCTACGATGGCCCCCTTGCCAGTTTTACCGTCTTCGACTCAGGCGCAACGGTGAACGGAATCGGGGCCTGCCCAACCCAGGCAGACGCGACCATCGGTCTGAACCGGCGGTTCTGAAGCTGCGTAAAATCTCCGTAAATCCGCCGGATCGGATTTGACCTCCCGCTCCGCGAACCTGATGCTTTGAATCCGTCCGAAAGCCATCCGCCTCGCAGGGAAAATTCCAAGGATTTCCTCGTTCGCGGGTCATCCCTGGTAGCCCCCCGGACTTCTCCGCCCGCCTCAATCACTGTTAGAACAGGAATCACTCCATGAAACGTACCGCATCCCTCCGTCTGCTGACTCCTCTTGCCGCGCTGCTCATTGCCGCCGGCCACGTCACCGCCGAACCCACCCTGCTGGCCCGGACCCAGGCGGAAATGCGGGCCAACCACTTTGCGCAGGCAGTCCAACTCGCCGACCAAGCGATCTCAGCGAAGGACCCGGACTCCGACCACCTGCTATTACTCAAGGCCACCGCCCTGTTCCAAAGCAAAAAATTTCCCGAGGCGGCCGCCGCCGCCGACTCCCTGGTGAAAGATTTCCCCAAGTCCGATTGGCTCCACAAGGCGGTCTTTCTCAAGGCCCAGGCACTCATCGAGCAAAAGAAATTCGCCGAAGCCGCCGCCATCTATGAATCCGAGGCCGCCCGCCTGCTCGCCCCGGAACGCAAACAGGCGCTGGTCGGCGAAATCCTCCGCTTCGCGGAAAAACTCGAAGCCAAACCGGATCCCAACGTCCCGGATGCCCCGCAACCGGATTTCAACAAGGCCTATTCCCTCTACACCAAGGCCCTCGCCATGGAACTCACCCGCGAGTTCCGCGATGACATCCTCTTCCGCAAGGCCCGCGCCATCCAACAAGCCGGCAACCCTGGGCAGGCGATCAAGGATCTCCAGGCCTACCTCACCGAATACGACCCGGCATGGACCGGCCCCGCCGGCTCGGGCAACGCCCGCCTGCCACTCCAAAACCCGCCGCCCGCCGGCCACCACATCGCCTTTGCCCGCTTCCACCTCGCCGAGGCGTTCCATCAGTCCAACCACCCGCACGCCGCCCGCATGGAACTGGAGGACCTGTTGAAAATCGTCGCCGCCCCCAACCTCAGCCTCACCGCCCTCAACGCCGAACTCCTCACCCCCGACGGCAAGCACCTCGCCGCAGAAATCCGCTGGCTCCAGGTGCAAACGTATTTCAAACCCCAACCGCAGATGGCCCAACGCGCCAATGGCATGAGCCAACTGTCCAATATCGGCCAGAACACCATCGCCTTCATCGGCAACACCGGCGGCCTGCCCACCAACGATGTCCAGCTCTTCGCCCTCGCCAATGGCGACCTCGACCAAGCCCTCAAAACCTGCCGCGACTTTCTAACCCACCACCCGGTCGGCAGCCGTGCGGTCCGCGTGGCATGGATGATCGCCGAGGCGCTGCAAACCGCCGGCCGCGCCGATGACGCCATCGCCGCCTACCGCGATTTCATCGCCGCCAAGGGTTTCCAACTGCCCGACGGCGACGCCGCCACCGCCATCGAAGAAGAACTCCGTGCCGCCCCCGCCACCCATCTGGCGAATCTGCAAATGCGCGCGCTCTACCGCATCGGCCGGATTCAGGGCCAACAACGGAAATACCAAGAGGCCATCGCCACCTGGCAAACTTATATCAAGGACCACCCCAACGGCTCCGAGTGGTCGGATTGCCAGAACTCGATCATCGAAACCGAATTCCAGATGGGCCTTGATGCCCTCACCAACAATCAGGAGGATGCCGCCATGCAGCGGTTCGAGACCTTCCTGCGCGCCCACCCGCTCGACGAACGCGCCCCGCGCATCCTCTACATCTTCGGCGCCATCCACCAGGCCCGCGCGCTCGCCGCCAAAGACGCGAAGGCTCCCCAGGACACCATCTCCGCCCACTACCGCAAGGCGATCGACGAATGGGCCAAACTGGTCAGCAAATACCCCGAAAGCGCCGAAGCCCGTGCCGCCATGCTCAAGAGCGGCATGTTGCTGGAAGAGAAACTCGGTGAATATGACAAGGCACTCAAACTCTACCAAAAGCTTGCCGCCGAGCACGGCGAGCCCAAGGCCGCCGCCGCCGTCGCCCGCCTCACTGAAAAGTCCCTCACCCTCTCCGCGGAGCGCGTGTTCCGCACCAACGAGAACCCATTCATCAAACTCAACACCCGCAACATCGAACAATGCGAGGTCCGCGTCTATCGGATCGACCTCCAGGCGTACTTCCGCAAAATGCACGGCATCTCCGGCGTCGAGGCGCTCGATGTCTCGCTCATCCAACCGGACAAAACCTGGACCTACAAACCGCAGGACTACCGCAAATACCAACCCCTCGAACAAAATGTGGAAATCCCCTTCCCCGGCAACCAAGCCGGTGCCTGCGTGGTCACCATCGGCGACGACGATTGGGAATCCACCGTGCTCGTGCTGCGGTCGGATCTGGAACTCATCGTCAAGTCCAGCCGCCGCGAGGTGCTCGCATTCGTCCAAAACATGCTCACCGGCCAGCCCGCCGCAGACGTTGAACTGCTGGTGAGCGACGGCAAGGGCGTGGCCGCCACCGGCAAAACCGGTAAGGACGGCGTGTTCAAGACCACGCTCGACGCCCTCAAGGACCTGACCGACGTGCGGGTCTTCGCCCTGAAATCCGGCCACGCCACCTCCTACAACCTCCCCCTTGCCGGCCTGCAACTGTCCTCCGGCCTCACCGCGAAAGGCTTCCTCTACACCGACCACCCCGCCTATCTGCCCGGCGAAACCGTGTCGATGCGCGGCGTGCTGCGCGACGTCAAGGACGGCTCCTACGCGATCCCGGCCGATGGCGCGTTCAAGATTTCGTTCACCGATCCCCAGGGCCGGCTCCTTTCCGAGCAAGCGGTCAAGCTCAGCCCCTTCGGCACCTTCGACGCCACCCTGGAACTGCCCGCCGCAGCCGCACTGGGCGACTACACCATGACCGCCTGGCAGGATCGCAAGGACAAGACGCCGCTGCGCTTCCAGGGCACCTTCACCGTGCGCGAGTTCAAACTGGAGAAAATCAAACTCACCCTCGAGACCCCGCGCCGGGTGCTGTTCCGCGGCGAGAAACTCGAAGCCACCTTCCAGGCGGCCTACTACTGGGGTGAACCGCTCGCCAACCGCGAACTGCGCTGCATCCTGCCCGACCGCCGCATCGAACGCCTCACCACCGATGCCGAGGGCAAGGCCAAACTCTCGTTCGACACCACCGGCATGACCCCCGGCAGCCAACTCACTCTAACCGCCTCACTCGACGGCGAAAACGTCACCCTGACCGAATCATTCACCCTCGCCCGCCTCGGGTTCAGCATCGCCGCCGAACCCAGCCAACCGGTGGTCATCGCCGGCGAACCGTTCGATCTGTCACTGGAAACCACCGCCGCCGATGGCCAACCCACCGGTGAAACCCTCAAGCTCGCGGTGCTGCGGATGGAACAGGCCAAGACCCACCGCATCCTCGGCTTGCTGCCCTGGCCGCAACCCGGTGCCCCGCCGTCCGCCGAAGTCAGCGAAGCCGACCTCGACGCCAAAACCGACCCCGCCACCGGCAAAACCACCATCCCGCTGACACTCGCCAAGGGCGGCATCTATCATCTCCGCGTCACCGGCACCGACCGCTTCGGTCAGCCGATTTCCACCACCACCAGCGTCGAGGTGTCCGACCTCACCGATTCCAACAAACTCCGCCTGTTTGCGGATTCCTCCATGCTCAAGGTCGGGCAGGACGCCAAGGTGCGGCTCCATTCCCGCCTCACCAAGGGCCTGGCTCTGCTCACCTATGAAGGCGAAACCATCCTCCGCTATCAAATCGTCAACCTCCATCAGGACTTCAACGACCTCGCTTTCGAGGTGGGCCACGATTTGTTCCCGAACTTCCGGCTCGCCGTGGCCGCCATCGACGGCCGCGACCTGCGCGCCACCGCCAAAGAGTTCACTGTCGAGCGTGAATTGAAAGTGGTTATCAAACCGTTGAAGGAGGCATTCCTCCCCGGCGAGGACGGCAAGGTGGAACTCACCGTGACCGACCAAACCGGCCAACCGGTCGCCGCCGAACTGAGCCTCGCGCTGGTCAACGAGGCGCTCTATGCCGTCTGCCCGGACACCACCACGCCGATCCTCGAGTTCTCCCAAAAAGACGCCCCCCGCCACGCCGAGTTTCATCTGGGAGGCACCTGTGGCTTCGCCTACCCCGGCACCACCCGCCCCGTGGCCAAGGCGCTAACCGATGAAAAGAGCCGGTTGCAAAGAGCCGGTGCAGAAAAACAACTGCTCGAGTTGGCCGCCCAAAACATGTCCCGCCGCCTCGCCGAGGCCCAGCCTGCCGCTGCCTTTGCCAATGGAGCGCTCGATGCCGGTGGGTTAGTGGGCCAGGATGAGATGAAGATGAATGCCGACGCCCCGAGAGAATCCAACGGCCGCATCGAAAGCTCGCCAAAGGCACGCAACGGAGAATCCAATTTTAGCGGCATGGCCCTTGACGCCGCCAGCTCCGGCATCGCCTCCCGCCGTGAAGTCCGGGGCGAAGGCCGCTGGTTGCCGTCCGTTGTCACCGACCCACAGGGCAAGGCCGTGGCCTCGATCAAACTCCCCGAAACCACCACCGCCTGGCGCCTCACCGCTCGCGGCTGCACCGTGGAAACGCTGGTCGGCCAGGCCACCGCCGCCACCCTCACCCGCAAGGATTTCTTTGTGGAACTGAAACTCCCCGCCTTCCTCCGCGAGGGCGACGAGATCCGCGCCACCGCCCGAGCCCACAATCTAACCGACTTCGCCGGCCCGGTGCCGCTCACCTTGCGCATTCGCGACGCCAAGGACCTGACCAAAGTCATCGCCACCCGCGAGGCAAAGACGGAAATCAAGGCCAAGGGCGGGGCGGAAGTCGCGTTTGATTCCTTCACCATTCCCGCCGCGCTGGAGCTGGTGTTTGAACTCAGCGGCAACGCCGGCGAACACCAGGACAAACTCGAACAAACGATCCCCGTCCACCCGTGGGGCCTGCCCTACGCGGCCCACGCCGGCGGCATCGCCAATACCGATACCGCCGCCGTCATGCGCCTGCCGGACGGCCGCGCCTATGACTCGCTGTGGATGACCGTGGCCGTGGGCCCGGATGTCCGGACCGCCGTGCTCGACATGGCGCTGCGCAGCTTCGGTCCCTCCCGCGATATGGCCCGCCTGATGCCCCCGGTGTGGGGCGAACATCCCGCCAATGACCTGCTGGCCACTGCCGCCGCCCTGGCCTACGCCAACTCCGGCAACCTTACCGGCACCTATCAGTTCCAACTCGCCGACCGCGGCCGGGCGCTCATCGCCGCCCTCGTTTCCAGCCAGGCAAAGGATGGCTCCTGGAACTCCGACATCACCGGCGGCTTCACCACCGCCCGCGCATTCTGGGCGCTCACCGCCGCCCGCCAGGCCGGACTCACAGTTCATCAGCCCACCCTCGACCAGGCGGCCGCCTGTCTAACCAAACAACTCGCCGGCTTCGATGCCAATGACAACGACAGCAAGGCGATCGTTCTTCACGCGCTGTCCTGCGACAAACGCGCCGACTTCGCCGCCTGCAACCGCCTCTACCGTGACCGCAACACGCTGGGCAACGCCACCCTCGCCTACCTGACCCGCGCGTTCCATCAGATCGACCGCAGGGAAATCGCCGCCGAACTCGCCGGCATCCTGGAAGGGAAAATCAAGGATCAACCGGAACTGTTAGAATCCGGCTACAAGATGGCCTGGCTCAACGACGCCCCGGAAACCACCGCCCTGGTGTTGTTGGCCCTGGCCGAATCCCGGCCGGAGTCACAACGCGCGGAAACCACTGCTAACGCACTGCTCCAGGCCCGCGGCTGCTTTGGTTTCCCAACCGGCCGTGCCCGCGGCCCGGCAGTCGCCGCCCTCGCCGCATGGCTCGGCGCCGGTAAGCAACAAGCCACCGACATGGAGATCACCGTACATGTCAACGGCCGTGAGGTCGGCCTCATCAAGGCCACCGGCGGCAGCGCCCAAACCTTGTTGGAAATCCCCGGCGACGCGCTCAAGGCGGACAAGACGGTGGTTGAATTCAAGATGAAGGGCCGCGGACGGTACACCTATGCCGCCACCCTGTTCGGGTTTTCCAAGGACACCAAGGCCACCGGCGATCAGGTGAATCCGGGCATCGATGTGTTCAATTATCGGCACGCCCCGCTCGAATACCGTGGCAAGCCAATCACCGCGACCAGCAGCTCGCCGGTGAAAAACCTCGAACACGGCCAGCGGGTCCACGTCAGTGTTGCCGAACGCCACAACAATTGGCACCAGAACCGCTGGTTCGTGCTCGAAGTGCCGTTGCCCGCCGGGACCCGCCTGATGGAGGACACCCTCAGCGTCAGCGACAGCCTCAAACCCGAAATCCATCCCGACTTCATCCGCGTGTATTTCATCAACCGTTGTCCTTCGCTGAACTACGTGCTCAGCGCCTATGTGCCCGGCACGTTCCGCGTGCTGCCGCCGGTCATCCGGGAGGTCGGAAATCCCGGCTTTATGGCCGTGGGTCCCACCACCGGCCTCACCGTGCTCGCTCCGGGCGAAAAGTCCGCCGACCTCTATCAGATGAACATCGGCGAACGTTTCAGCCTGGGCCAATGTTACTTCAACGACGGCGACCTGGCCACTTCGCTCGAATACCTCTCCGCCGTCTTCAAGGAAAACCCGAAACACAACGAAAGCGAACTGGCCCGCATGTTGCTGTGGATTCATACCACGGAAAAATTCTACGACGCCCGCAAGATCGTCGAGATGTTCGAGATCCTGCGCGAACGCTATCCCTCGCTGGAAATCCCATTCGACCGGATCCTGGTGGTCGGCAAAGCCTATCAGGACATCGGCGAGCACGAACGCGCATGGCTGGTCTATCGCGCCGTGATCGGAGCCAGCTTCACCAATGACGCCGGCATCAGTGCCGTGCTCGAGGACGAGGGCCGTTTCCTCGGCTCCATCGACTATCAGGAATGCGTCTGGCGCGCCTACCCGGACACCGCCGAGGTCGTTTCCAGTTATTTCGCCCTCTCGCAGTTGATCTATCAGAAGGCCCCGATGGCTCACAAACTACCGAAGGAGGACGGAGCCCAGCCGGAAAAGATCGCCATGCTCACCCGCACTGCGGATCTGCTACAATCGTTCCTCGCCCTCTATCCGACCGACCCGCTCGCCGATGACGCGGCGTTCTCGCTGTGCAACGGCATGCTGGACCTGAAAAACTATCCGCGGGTCGTCGCGCTCGGCCGCGAATTCACCAGCCAACACGCGAAAAGCGAACTCGCGCCATCGTTCCAATACATGACCGCGCTCGGACTGTTCTGGCAGAACCTCAATACCGAAGCCCTCACCGCCGCCAAGGTGGTGGCCGATGGCGAAAGCAAAGACCGCGACTTCGCCCGCTACATCCTCGGCCAGATCTATCACGCCGAAAGCAAGCCGGCCGAGGCGATCGACTGGTATGGCAAGGTCAGGACCGTCTATCCGGATGCCGCCGAGGCAATCGCGTATTTCGAGAAGAAATCCATCAGCCTGGACGAAGTCACCGTGGTCAAACCCGGGGAGCCGGTTTCCCTCAACCTGAAATACCGCAACGTCAAGGAGGCCTTCATCCAGGTCTATCGGGTGGACCTGATGAAACTCTATCTCCAGCAGAAAAACCTCAGCGCCATCACCAGTGTGCAGCTCGCCGGGATCAAGCCGGAATCCGAGCAGGCCATCGTCCTTGGCGACGGCAGGGACTATGTGGAGAAGGAGCGCGCCATCCCGCTCGCGCTCAAGGACGAGGCGGCCTATCTGGTCATCTGCCGCGGCGACGACCTCTTCACCAGCGGCATGGTGCTGATCACCCCGCTCAAGATCGAGGTACAGGAGGATCCCGCCAGCGGCCGGGTCCGCGCCAATGTCCTGGATACCGCCAAGGGCGGCTACCGGCCCGAGGTCCACGTCAAGGCGATCGGCAGCGCCGACAGCGACTTCCGCTCCGGCGAGACCGACCTCCGTGGCCTGTTCATCGCCGACAACCTCCGCGGCAAGGCGACCGTCATCGCCCGCGAGGGTGACTCCCGCTACGCCTTTTTCCGCGGCGACACCTGGCTGGGGGCACCCGCCAACGCCCCCGCCCCGTCGGCCAAACCCGCCGCCGAACCCGGCCAGCAGATCGACTACCAAGACAACCTATTCCAACAAAACGGCGCCATCCAGCAATTCAACAACGACAATTTCAACCAGCAACGCCGCCAGGCCCCCAACAAGGGTATCAAGGTGGAGAAAGCTTTTTGAGCTGGCCGTGGCGGCGGTTTCCAACCGCCATGCCCATCCCACAACCCGGAGTCGCCGTGGATGCGAAGAAATAGGCCGCTAGCTGCCGTGCATGGTGGAGTATTGGAGTGGCGTGCTTCATCCGGGCGATTTCGCTGTCGGGGCGATTTTGCTTGAGCTTCGCGGCTTCACGTTGTATCCGAATTGCGAATCAAACCGACCATGAACACCGATCCCACATCCCCGCAAGCGGCAAACGATACCCTCTACCAGCAGCGGCTCGACCGCTATCTCACCGCGATGCGCCGGGGCCAACCGGACACCATCCCGATCCGGCCCTTTGTCGCGGAGTTCACCGCCAAGGTTGCCGGAATGACCAGCCAGCAGGTCACCCAGGACTACGAAATGGCTTTCGAAGCCGCCCGCTGCTGCGCACGGGAATTTGACTGGGACGCGATCGTTCCCAACATGGTCTATGTGTGGGGGGCGATCCCCCAGTTGCTCGGCAACCGCTACTATGCCGTCCCCGGGGTCGGCCTCGATCCGAACGGCGGCTTCCAATACCTCGAACCGCCCGAGCCCGGAGAATGGATGCCGGCCGCCGATTACGATGCCTTGATCGACGACCCCACCGGCTACCTGCTCGAGCACTGGCTGCCAACCACCAACCGCTATCTTTCCGCCCCCGGCGAACCAAACACCATCGACAACAATCTGGCCTGGCTGCGCGGCGGAATGGCGGTGATGAATTACTTCGGGGCCTTCGGTGGGGCGATCACCCGGCTGCGCCACGAATGCGCAATGCCCTCGGCGATCTGCGGCATCCTGAAAAGCCCGTTGGACATCATCGCCGACAAGTTCCGCGGCTACATCGGCCTGACGATGGATCTCTTCGAGCGGCCGGACAAGGTGCATGCGGCAGTCGAGGCGATGATGCCCCACATGTATGAAATCGCGCGGGCCAGCGCCGACCCGCAACGGCTGTTGCCGGTGACCATCTGGCTGCATCGGGGCTGCGTGCCCTTCATCAACCCGGAACAATTCAAACGCTTCCACTGGCCGATGCTCAAGCCGATTATCGAGGCCCTGTGGGCCGACGGCATCCAAACCCTGCTCTACGCCGAAGGGGTGTGGTGCCACCATTGGGATGCGTTTCTCGAACTGCCCGAGGGGTCCGTCATCGTCCACTGCGACCGCGACGACGTGTTCGCCGCCAAACGCAAGCTCGGCCACAAGTTCGCCATCAGCGGCGGGGTCCCCAACACCCTGTTGAGCTTCGGCACTCCCGATCAGGTGCGCGCCTTCTGCCGCCGGATCATCGACGAGGTGGCAGTCGACGGCGGCTATATTCTGGATGCCGGTGCGATCATGCAGAACGACACCTCGATCGAGAACATGCAGGTCATGACCAACTACATCCGCGAGCATGGCGGCTATTCGCGTTCGTCACCAGCCCCCAAACCGGCCATCTTCCAAGCCCCACCCGACCCCAGGCTGCTGGCGTCCCACCGGCGACCGCCCGGCAGCGTGGTGCCGTGGCCCGACGAAAGGGCCCGACTGCCGGAAATCACCGGTGACGAGGAAATCGTCCGCCGCACGCTCGGCGGCATCGACGCCTGGGCCTACGCCTTCCTCTGGCATTGCGTGGTCTCATTCTAAGCCGTGGCGGCGGTTGTCAACCGCCATGCCCACCCAACAGCGCCACCATCGCTTGGTGCTCGAATCCCGGGGGAGTCATGCCGCCGGTGGTTCCGGCCTATGTGCGACAGCGGCACCTTCCAGAAATACATTCAGGCGGCTCTTGAGCTTCCCCAGCAGGCCTTGCTCACGGCCTGGGATTGCCTGGCTGATTATCGGGAAGACCTCGCCCCCGTCATCGGGCTGACGGATGCCAGGAAGGAATCGACCGGGTGCTTGCTATCGCACCTCTCCGGCGTTGTCCTTGGTCACCAGTTTGAAGGGGATGAACGTCTCTTTTTCGTAAGGTTCTTTGCGGGCGATCTTCACGGCAAGCTCCACCGCCGTGCCGCCCTGGCCGCGGGCGTCCTGGAACACAGTCGCGTCGAGCCGCCCGTCCTTCACCGCTTGCAACGCGTCGGCGATCGCATCGACGCTGGTCACGACCACCTGGTCCTTCAGCTTGGCCCGCTCCAGCGCCAGCAGGGCACCCATGCCCATCTCGTCGTTCTGCGCGAACACGGCCTTGATGCCGGCACCGTGGGATTGAATCCAATTCTCCATCAGGCTCATCGCCTTGGCCCGGTCCCACTCGGCCGTCTGGCAGGCGAGCAGGGTCAGGCCGGGATGTTTGGCGAGGACTTCACGCGCCCCCTCGTCGCGTTTCAACTGGGCGGCCTGCCCCATGAACCCCTGCATCATCACCACGCCGCCCCGCCCGTCCAAGCGCTGGGCGATGTATTCCATGGCAATCCGCGCCGATTCCTCGTCGCGTGAGCCGACAAACGCCGTCGGCACCGCCTTGGTTTCGGAATTCAGGTTGATGATCGGAATCCCGGCGGCCAGCGCCTTGTCCACGGCGGGCGAACTCGCGTCCACCTCGCACGGATTCAGAATGATCACATCCACCCGCTGGGCGATGAATCCCTCCACCTGCTGGATCTGGCGCTCGGCGCTGCGCTGGGCGTCGTTGACAATCAGCTTGACGCCCAGCTCCCCCGCTTTCGCCTCCATCGCCTCGTTGAGCATCACGATGAATTCGCTCGACAGGTTCAACAGCGAGACCCCGACGACCACCTGTTTGCCGCCGTCAGCGGCCTGCCCCCGCCGCCCGCAGCCGCCCAAGGCGGCGATGGCCAGCATTCCAACAATCAGTTTGAATGAGATTTTTTTCATGATTTTCCGCGGTTACGGTCGAGCCACACGGCGCCGACAATGATGACGCCCTTGACGATCGCCTGATAGTAGGAGGAAACGTTCATCAGGTCGAGCCCGTTGTTGATCACCCCCACCAGGAGGGCTCCCAGAATCGTCCCGCCCACCGTGCCCACGCCGCCGGACAAACTGGTCCCGCCGATGACCACCGCCGCGATGGCGTCGAGTTCGTAGCCGACGCCCGCGTTCGGTTGGCCGGTGGTGATGCGCGCCGCCAACACCACGCCGGCCACTCCCGCCAGCGCGCCGCAGGCGGTGTAGGCGAACATTTGGATCGCACCGACGTTGATTCCCGACGCCCGCGCCGCCTCGGCGTTGCCACCGACCGCGTAGAGATACCGACCGAGCCGGAGTTTGCTCAACACCACAAAAGTGACCAGCGCGATCCCCACCAACACCATCGCCGGAATCGGCACCATGCCCACATCGCCACCCAAGCGCGTGAATTCCGGGCTCAAATTCGACACCGGTCGGCCTTTGGAAACCACCAACGCCAGGCCGCGCGCCGCCGTCATCATCCCAAGGGTCGCAATGAACGACGGCACCCTGCCGCAGGTCACCATCAGTCCGTTGGTCGCCCCACAGAGCGCGCCGGCCGCCACGCCCAACGCGATCGGCACCGCCACCGGATACTGGCCGGGATGCGCCATGCCGGCCGCCACCACCCCGGCCAGCGCCACCACCGAGCCGAGCGAGAGGTCCACGCCGCCAGTCAGCAGCACCAGAGTCACCCCGACGGCGAGGATCCCGTTGATGGAAATCTGCCGGGCCACATTGAGCAGATTCGGCACCGTTAGAAAACCCGGATGGGCGAACGACAACGCCACGCCGATGGCCACCAGCGCGATAGCCAGCCCCCACGATTTCATCAGGGTGGCAACAATTCCGGATTCCTTGGTCATGGCTGGCTGGTTCATAAGGGCATTGCAAAACTCATAATCTCCTCCTGCGAGGTGTGGAGCGGATCCAACTCGGCGGTGACCTCGCCCTCCCGCATGACCAGCAGGCGGTCGCTCAACGACAGCAGTTCCGGCAACTCGGAGGAAATTACCAGGATGGCCTTGCCGGTGCGGGCGAGCCGGCTGATGAGCGAGTGAATCTCCGCCTTGGCTCCCACGTCGATGCCGCGGGTGGGTTCGTCGAGAATCAGGATTTCCGGCTCGGTCAGCAGCGCCTTGGCGATCACCACCTTCTGCTGGTTGCCGCCACTCAGGTTCACCACCGGCTGATCACGACCCGCCGCCTTGATCGAGAACTTGCGGATCTGATCGTCGGCCACGGCGGCTTCGGCCCGGCGGTCGATCCACCGCGTCCGCATGCTGGCCAGGCTGAGGTTTTGTTGGACGGACATCCGTGGCACCAAGCCGAATCGTTTGCGATCCTCGGTGACCAACGCGATTCCCGCCTTGAGCGCGTCCGCCGGGCTCGCGATGCGCACCGTTTTCCCCGCAACCCGGATCTCGCCGACGGTCGCCGGTGCCAGCCCGTAAAGCGCGTTGGCCACTTCTGTCCGTCCCGCCCCCATCAACCCCCCCACGCCCAGAATCTCCCCGCGCCGCAAGGTGAAACTGACATCGTGGAAACGGCCCGGCAGGGTCAGGCCGCGGACTTCAAGGACCGGGGCACCAGGATTGCCCGGCACGGCCGCTCGCTGGGCCGGATCCCGGCCGACCATCAAGCGGATGAGTTCCCGCTCGGCCAGTTCCGCAGCCGGCCGGGTTGCGACATGGTGGCCGTCGCGCATCACGGTGATGGTGTCGGCGATACGGAAAATCTCGTCCATTTTGTGAGATATGTAGATCACCGCCACGCCGCGCTGCTTGAGTTCGCGGATCACGTCGAACAGCGCCGCCACCTCGCGCTCGGACAGCGCGGTGGTCGGCTCGTCCATGATGATCACCGAGGCCTCATGAGCGAGCGCCTTGACAATCTCCACCGTTTGCATTTCGGCAACGCCGAGTTCCCTCATCCGGCGGGTCGGTTCAATCGGCACGCCGAGCCGGGACAGCAGGGTGGTCGCCTCGCGGTTCATGGCCCCATGGTCGAGCCAGCCGGGAAACCAGCGGGTCGCCTCCCGACCCATGCCGATGTTCGCGGCGACGGAGAGATCACGGAACGGCAGGAGTTCCTGATGGATCATGGCGATTCCAAGCCGCAGCGCGTCATGCGGGCTGCGGTGGTGGATCCGTCGGCCTTTGAACCGGATCTCGCCGGCATCCGGTTGATGGAGGCCGCCGAGAATTTTCATCAGTGTGGACTTGCCGGCGCCGTTCTCGCCCATCAACGCGTGGACGCGTCCGGCTTCGACGTCGAGCCGAACCTCCTCCAGCGCCTTCACGCCGGCGAAGGACTTCGAAACATTCCGAAGCTGAAGGAGCGGGTTCGGCAGCATCGGATCAGGCGTGGCAGCGGGTGTTCATCATGAATGGATGCGCGCACCCTACTTGAACCGGCGGCCGATTGCCATGGAAATAACCGCACATTTCCGAGAATCTGAGCGCCTCCTTGCAACGCCCGCAATGAATCCAGCAGGCCGGCTTCACCGCACGCCTTCCCGCTTGAAACCCACCGGTTGGCGCATCATGCACCCCCATGCCGCGCCTGGCCCTGATCCAATCCCGGACTTCTGGAGCAGCCCGACGGCCGCGATGTCGCATTCGCACTCATGCGGTTTGCCGTGCTTGCCCCGCTTGGGGGCCGGGGGATTGAGGGGATAGCCCCGGCACTGGGCGACCCGTATCCTCGCACTTGAGGATTTATATGGCTGGTAAGCGAATAATAGCAGAAGTGTCTTTTTTTCTTGGCAAATCCGACCAAAAGGCTATTTTCTCCGATTGGAGAGCTTTTTCATGAATCCGTCAAATATCGTCATCTTTCGGCACCGTCCCGGTCGGCTCCTTTGTTGCGTTTTCCCAACCGTTCCGGACCCATTTTCCCGCTCTGCGAGCCCCGCTTCAGCTTCCAGATGCGCCAACCTCAGAAGCAATTTCCTAACATAATCCAAATCACCATGAAACCATTGAATGAGAATATCGACACAAGAAATAGGATAAAACATCTGGCGGCTGCTTTTGGAATGGCTGCGACGGTGTTTTTCGGTACCGGTCCGGAGGCCCGGGCGGACCTGATAGGACACTGGATCTCGGGAGCCTCCGATCTCATTGAGACGTCCGGAATTCATCCGGCAGGCACCCATGACGGGGTGGCGGTGGGGCCCAATGCCGGGGCGCTGGCCTTCAGCGCCGACGTGCCACCGGGATACACGGGGCAGTCTCTGGATTTGCAGGCTGGCAACGTCGGGGTGATGGTTCAGAACAGCGCCAACACCGACGCGGGCTACCTGAGCACCTATGACGATGGCATCCAGAGCCAATTCACGATCGCCTTCTGGGCCAAGGGGTTTCCGGGGGGCTGGGCGGGCTGGGTGTCCAAGCGCGGCGAGGACGGCATCGGTTGGCAGGTCCGGCGGATGGGGGGCGATTCGATTGCGGGCTTCACCATGCGCGGGATTGACAACGAGGATGGCTGGGGCAGCAGCATCAGTGTCAATGACAGTCCCGCCAAGTGGCATCATTTCGCCGGGGTGTGGAATCAGGCGACCGGGACCCGCACGCTTTACGTGGACGGGGTGTTTTCCCACATCGTCAGCAACGGGGGTGGGCAGGTCATGACCCTTGCCGCCGACAAACATCTGGGATTGGGAGCGAGACAGGGTGGCGGCGCGGACTTCGAAGGGTATTTTTCGGGGTTGCTGTTTGATGTCCGTTTATACAACCAGCCGCTTTCGCAGAGTGAGGTGATCGCATTGATTCCGCCGCCGATACCGGAAGGGTTGGTGGCGACGCCGGGCAATGGCAAAATCGCCCTGACTTGGAGTCCGTCGATTGGCGCGACGAGCTACACCGTGTGGACGATGCACAGCGTGACCGAGGAAGTGCAGACCGATGTCGCCACCGCATCGCCATTCACCAAGGACGGCCTGACCAATGGCACTCGTTACTTCTTCAAGGTCCTTGCCAGCAACAGCGCAGGTAGCAGTGAATACTCGATGGAAGTCGATGGCGTGCCGGAACCCGGATCGGCCAAGGACATGCTTACCTTCAATTTCGGGAGTTTGGGCTCGTCAACGATTTTGGACACCACGATCATCAAGCATGTCCCGATGGGGACCAACGTGACGGCTCTGGCACCAACCTACACGGTGTCCCCCTATGCCACCGAGGATGCCGCCCATCCATCCGGCAGCGCCCGGGACTTCACCAGTCCGCAGACCTACACCGTCACTGCCGAGAACGGAACCACCAAGGTCTACACGGTGACAGTCGTCAAGTCCGCGCCGATGGTTTATGATTTCAACAACGGCTTGCAGGGGTGGACCCAGATCTGGCCCATGCCACTTCCCACCGGCTTGTGGGAGAACGGCCACGTCGGAGCCGGACACGATGGTGGTGAGACTCGTTTCGCGCGGTCGCCGGAGTTCTATCTGAACAATTTGAGCGGGCTGACGTTCCAGTTGGCCGGCGGGCAATCGCCGCTGGCCGTGCCCAGCGTGTATCCCGACGGGGTTCCCGAGCTGGCGATTGATGGTGGTGGCTTTGCGGGGGTGGCCTTGCGCGATGTGGAAGCCGATACCTACGTGTTGAGCAAGAGGCGCGGTGGTTCCGGGGATGCCTATCAGGGGAACAGCTTCACCACGACGGATCTGGCCCCCTATGCCAACGACGGACGGAAATACACCGTCGATTACCTGGATTACAACAAAGGCGGCTGGGGGTGGACCTACATGGACAATGTCTCGATTCCCGGAACCCCTGCGCCTGCCGCCAACATCACCAGCTTTTCGCTTTATGCGGCGGCCGCGATCATGGGTGAGGCAATCACCCTGTCCGTACCCTTCGGAACCCCGCTGACGGCGCTGGCTCCCACCTACACGATGAGCCCCGGCGCAACTTGTGCCAAGGCTTCCGGCAGCACCCAGGACTTCACCAGCCCGGTCACCTATACCGTGCTTTCCTCGGACACCCTGGTGAGCCGGACCTATACCGTGTCGGTGGTGGTGTTGCCCGACCCGGCCACCACCCTGGTCGGGCAGTGGTTCGCCGGCGAGGAAACGCTGGCCGACACCTCCGGATACACGTCTGCAGGGACCCATGACGGTGTCGCAATCGGCGGCAATGCCGGGTCGCTCGCGTTCAATGCGGATGACGTGCCGCTGCAGTTTAGCGGCAGCTCGCTGGATCTGACCGCCGGCAACGTCGGGGTGATGATCAATAACAGCGCCACCACCGACACCGGGTATCTGGACACCTACGACGGCGCAAGCCGCGACCAACTCACCGTTGCGTTCTGGGCCAAGGGCTTTCCGGGGGTTTGGGGAGCCTGGGTCTCCAAGCGGGGGGAAGATGGCATCGGTTGGCAAGTCCGCCGGTTTTCCGACACCAATTTCGCCTGCTTCACCCTGCGCGGCGTCGCTGATGAAGACGGCCCGGGCAGCACCATCAATGTGAACGAGAGCAATGCCATCTGGCATCATTTCGCGGGCGTCTGGGATCAAAGCACCGGCACCCGCTCACTTTACGTCGATGGCGTGCTGTCGCATGTGACCTCCAACGTGATCGGCCAGATGATGGGTCTTGCCGAAGGAAAACACCTGGCGTTGGGTGCCCGGCAAACCGGAGGCGAGGACTTCGACAGCTATTTCGCCGGCCGTCTGTATGACGTCCGGATCTATCATCAGGTGCTTTTCGCCGACCAGATACAAACCGTGATGACGACGCCGACGACGGTGCAGGCACCGGAAGCGAAGATTCGCTCGTTCGGCTTGCCCGGCGTGCCGGCCGTGATTGTCGGGACCGACATTCTCTGGACGCTGCCGCTGGGGATGGACGTAACCGCGCTTGCGCCAACCTTCACGTTGAGCCTCGGTGCCACCTGTGACCGGGTTTCCGGTGCCACTCTTGACTTCTCCGGTCCGCTGTCGTTCACCGTCACCTCGTCGGACTCCCAGGTCAATGTCTACACCGCAACGGTCGTCTTCGCCAACAACTTCAACGACGGCACCCTTCAAGGTTGGCACAACCGCGTCTGGGATGCGACTGCCGGGGCCTGGACCGATCTCGAGCCGAACGTCACCACCATGCCTGCGACCATCAATGACGGGGTCATCCAGCCGCCTTCGGCCGACAACTATCTGTTCGCGGTCAAAGATGGGGTGGTGGTGCCGAGTGGCGGCCAGAATGACAACCACTTGAATACGATCTGGCTCCGTTCGCCTCAGTTCTACCTCGACGGTTCGGGGGATTTGACCGTGCAGCTGGCCAAGGGAATCGCCCGCACCTCCCCGCCGGCAAACGAATCCGAGGTTCCTTATGCCGCGGTCACCGACGCCGGTTGGATGGGCGTGGTCCTGTGCCGGGTCAGTGATGGTTCCTTCCTGCTGGCCAAATCCAAGACCCAGGGTCAGAACGACGCCATGTGGACGACGACGTTCACGGAAAGCGAGTTGGCACCCTTTGTGGGGCTGCAGTGCACGGTGAACGTGATCAACTCCGATCGCGGTGGCTGGGGATGGCTGACCATGGACAATGTGTCGATCCCCGGTGGGATCACCCAGACCGTCCTGCCGTCGCCGTACTGGGCATGGATGGACGCCAACTATCCGGACTTGGCTGACAAATCACCGGTGGGGGACCCCGATAGTGACGGGATGAACAACCATGCCGAATTCGCCTTCGGTCTCGATCCGAGCGATGGCGGGTCGGTCAATCCGATCACCGTGCCGCTCGACAAGGGGACCGGCACGTTCCGTTACACTCGCCGCAGCCCGGCGGTCACTGAACTCACCTACTCGGTTGATACCTCCGTGGATCTGGTGAATTGGTGGCAGGACACCGAGGCCACCCTGAACCAGACCGTCGTCGCGACCGACGGTGACGTCCAGACGGTGGAAGTCACGCTCAGTGGACTGCCGCTGACTGATCCGAGCCTGTTCGTGAGCGTGCGGGCGGATTGATCCGCGGCTCTATCGGGTGGAGCTCACTCGAACCATAAAGAAGGCCGGGAGGGCGACTCCCGCCCTTCTCGCTTGCATTCCAGCCGGGCATGGCCCCCGCTTGGGGGGCAGTGATCATCAAGGAGCCGGGAGCCGCCAAGCGGCCAGGGCGTGGTTGGCGGGGCGCAAGGCGGGCGCGAGCGAACGGTAGATCTCAAAGAGCGGCTCGTATCGCGCGGTGAGGGTCGGGTTTGGATGGTAGATGCGGGTGGAGCCTTTGACACGCTCCGCGGCTTCGTCCAGATCACGCCAGATGCCGAGCGCCACGCCCGCCAGCATGGCCGCGCCAAGCGGTGAGGTGTCCTGGGTCTCCGAAACCTCCACCGCCATGCCGGAAACGTCGGCCTTATTCTGGAGCCAGAACGAATTGCGCGTCGCTCCTCCCGAAGCGACAATGCGTTCGAAGCGGGTATCCATGCACCCCTCCATGGTTTTGAGAATGTGCAGAAACTGATAGTTGAGGCCCTCGATGACGGCTCGGAACAAATCGGTTCTGCGGGTGGTGTTGAGCAGTCCGACAAAGGCACCGGCGGCCTGGCCGTCGTTGACCGGACAGGCGGCGGAGGAAAGATAGGGTAAAAAGATCAGGCCTCCCGCGCCCGGTTTCGATTCGCGGTCGCCTTCAGCGACCAGTTCCTCCCAAGGCCGCTCCGCATCGCCGGTAACCTCTCGGAACCACGACAGGGCGGAGGCCGAGGGGGAACCACCCCAAGCCGCATATTGCCCGCGAGCGACATGGGCTTGCATGCAGACACCCGCACGGCCCAAGGTCCAACTGCAGTCCGCTTGGGTGACGGTGGCGATCAGGCTCTCCCAGCTTCCCATCACATTGGAAACCACGCCAGGTCGGTGCCCGCCGACGGGCAGCGTGCCGCAGAGATGATCCTGGCCGGCCAGCACCACCGGCGTACCCTGGGGCAGTCCCGTCAGCCGTGCGGCCTCATCGGTCACCGTGCCAAGCACCGTTCCCGATGGTTTCACTACAGGAAGCAGCCGGCGTGGAATGCCGGAACATTCAATGAGCTCATCCGACCAAGCGCGTTGCTTTTGATCGAACAGCAACATGCAACTGGCCATGCTCGGATCGGTGGCACGAACGCCACAGAGCTTGAAATTGACGAAATCTTCGATCAGCAGCCACGACTCAGCTTGTTGGATAACGGCTGGTTCATGCTCCATCATCCAGCGCACACGCATCACTCCGGTCATCGCCCATGGCGGAAATCCGGCGATTCCGAAGGTTTTTTCCGCACCGATGGTCTGGTCCCACCAGGCCGCTTGAGGCGCGGTGCGGGCGCAGTGCCAACTGATGAAGGGATAAAGCACGCGGCCGTCCTCAGCGACAGGCACGCCATCCATGCCCATGCCGGTCACCGCCACGCCAACCACACGTGCGGGGTCATCGAGGCCGGTCAACACGTCACGGCACGCCTCGCCAACGCCTTTCCAGATCGCATCGGGATCCCAGAAAACCCACTCGGGATGCTCTGCTTCGCACGGATTATAGCGCTCGGTCGGGCGCGCGGCGGACGCTGCGCAGCGGCCGTCAGGAGTGTAAAGAAAGGCCTTGATCGAGGTCGATCCGAGATCGATGGCGGCCACCAGCTTGCGTTCGGATTTCATGTCTGGATTTATCTACAAAGTGTTGGCATAGCCCAGGAGGCAGACCCCAGCCACCAAAATCACCAGCGCGATGCGAATGCCACGCACGGCACGCGCGTCGGCACCTCTCCATTCGCCGGTCAGGAAGCCGTTGACCGTGCCCATGAAAATCGCCAGTGACATGAAAATAGCATAGCCGACCGAGACGCCGAGCGCTCCCAATTTCGGACAACCAACACCGAAACAGGCGATGGCACCGTCATGGAGCAGGGCCATGACCAGCGCGATCCCATAGACCGGCAAAATGCCCGGACGCACCAGAGTATTCCAGGTCTTGTTCGCGGTCAGCTTGTAGGCGCAATAGCCACACGCCGAAAAGGATCCGCCCCAGAGCGCCAGGGCGGTCACCGCAAAGGTCGCGCGCCACGGCGGATTACCGAAGGGCGCGGCGGACGCCTGTTGCATGACCTCACCACCGAACCCGAAGGCCAGGGCATAACAGGCGCAGAGGACGCCGGAGAGCACGGCCACCGTAATTCCCCTGGGGAGATTGCGCGGGGCCTGGCCGACGCCGCTGCTTTGTTCCTTGAGCAGGGCGGCCTTTCCCGAGACGATCACTCCAACAATACAGACCGCCGCGCCGCCCAGCATCAGTGCGCCCTTACTGGTGCCGAAAACGTCCGGGGTGAAAATCAGTGCCGGAACGATCGTGCCGAAGGCGATCTGCACTCCGTAGTTGATCGCATAGGCCAGCGAAAGTCCGACGAAGGCAAAGCTAAGGCCCAGCGTCATCGACCCCAGCCCCCACAGCAAGCCGAACACCACCGGGCCGATCCATTGGCTGGGGGTGAGAGACCCGCAGACCGCGAAGAGATCCTTGACAAATGCGGGCCCTACCAGCAGCGGCAGGCAAACCGTGGCGAGGAAAAAGAACGGCCCCCAGAGGGTTTCCCATGGAGTTCCCTTGCGCACGAACTTGCTGGGCAGGCCAAACGAACCGCCGCATAGCGCTCCGATCACGATGAGGATGAATCCTGTGGTCATGGCTTGTTTCCTTAGGTGGGTTGATGGGTTGTTTCCAAGGTTCCGTAGGTTCGTAATGCCTCGAGCATCGCCCGGTAGTTCTCCGGTTTCACCCCACGATGGATGGTGTTGCTGGAAGAAACGATGAGGCCGGCCGGCCCCCCGTCGGTGATGCACCGGCGCACGGCGTCGCGCACCTCGTCAGGCGTGCCGGTGCACAAGGTGTTCACGCAATCGATGTTGCCCTTGAGCGCGATGCGCCCGCCATAAGCCGCCTTCATGGCGGCCATGGTGAGTCCGGAGCCCGGATCGATCGGATCAAGGCAGTCGATGCCGGCTTCAATCCAGTCAGCCAACAACGGCAGAACGTTGCCGTCGCAGTGTTTCACGACCAGGCAACCCAAGGCCTTGAACCCACGGATCGCGCGCCGGAACGATGGCAATATGCGCTCCCGATAAACGTCGGGATGGAAAAGGGGGCCTGTCGCCATGGCGACATCATCGGTGGTGGCGATGATCCGCACGCCAAAAGTGCGCACCGCGTGTTCGGCCAGGGCGAGGTTGTAGGTGACGATCCGGTCCAAAAAACCGGCGCAGGCTTCCGGTTCGGCCAGCGGGGCCATCAGCGCCTCTTCGTAGCCCAGCAGGTCACGCAGGTCGGAAAAGCCGTCACGCACGTTGAAGACGACCGCCCGCCTGACCCCAAAACGCTCGACGGCACGGCGCAGCGTCGCGAAGCGGTGATCCGCCCGCGGATCGGGAAAGGAGAACTCCTGATGGCGGGTGAGATCCGCCAAGGGATGGGCGATGACCGCGGGGATGCTGTCTCCGGTCAATTGGCGGCGGGCCCCCCATTCGTCCTCGAAGACTTGAGCGTCGATAAAGTGCTTGGAGTAATCGGGGCGGATGTTGATGCCGTCAAGGTCCAGACATTCCACCACCTCCAGGGGATCCTCGAATCCGGTCAGCGCTTTCCCGACGGACCCGTCGATAAACCATTCAAACGTCGGGATCCGATCGGGCGTTTCCCGGCGGATCGCGGCACAGATGCGTTCGGTTCCGTTCATCGGATATTCGCTGCTGGAGAGGAATTCATGAAGTGCGGTTCGTGGGCCTGAGCCTACCCGTCGGCGCTACCATGCCAAAGACCATATTGGCGGTGGTTCTACTCCAAGGTAGGCCAGACGACTTTGCATTCCCGCTGTTCCTCGAGGTTTTCATAGGAGCCGTAGAAGTCGCTGTTGCAGTCCATCCACAAGGTCAGGCGGTACATGTCTGCCGGGCTGAGCTTGAGGTCGTGATGACCCTTCTTCAGCATTTGATAGAGCGCGCTCTTGCGGGCTCCGATCTCTCCCGGCTTGCTGTCGGGGATGCTGTCAAACACCGCGTTATCCCAAAAGAAGGCAAATGGCCGCAGTGCCTGGTAGGAGGTGAAAAACTCTTGGTTGCTCTTGCTGTCCCCTGCTGTCAGATCCGGGCATTTCTTGCCTTCGGCCATGCTCTTGGTGTGACACGACACGCAGTTCTGATCGAGGACCGGTTGCACGAGGATGGGAAAGCTGAAGGGCTTTGATCCCTCGACGTCCGGCTTCAAGACCGAGGGTTGCCGTTGCATCGCCTTGGGCGCACTGGAATTGCTGCCATAACCGGCGGTGGGTGAATTATGGCAACCAAGACAAGTCAGGGTTTCCCCCGGATGCACATAGGTGGCGCTGCGCATCGACTGCACGGCCACGCCATCGGCGTCCAGCGCCTGGAAAAACACCGGCCGGTCCGCCGGCAGCTTGAAGTATGCGCTGCCATCCTCCTCGACCGGAACGGTTCCAAGCACCATGCGGGCGCTCTTCTGATCGCCGTAGCCAATCCGCGGGTTGTTGGCGATCGGAGTGGTTTTGGGCAGCAGTTGAATCACCCGCAGGGCCGTGATTTTCGGCAGCTCTGTCAGCGGATAGATGCTGTCGTAAACATTCATCAACCCCACGGTTCCGAAGTCCGGGATGGACTTCGGATCCGGCGGCACAAACCTCGTTCCGGGTTGGAGCGGCTTGCCCACGGCGGTCAGGTGGGGCAATGCGGGAGGAACCGGGCGCGGCTTGAGGGGGATCGGATCGAGACAGGAAATCAGGTCATCGCGATACAGCAGCTCCTTGTTGCCGAAGGCATCCACGAGATAGATGCCGTAATTGTTAGCCGTGCCGGCGCTCGAACTGCTGTTCCGGTCATACACACAGAGGAAGAAATGTTCGCTCAACGGATAGGGGGCGGCGTAATTGGCGGGAGGGCCATGGGTGCCGATCTCGGCTTCGGGGAACAACTGGTCGGGGGTCAGCCGCTTGACCGGGGCCATGGCGTTGTCATCGGGCATCAGGGGATCCACCAGGATGATGGAGCCGTAGGCCTGGCCGTGATGGCAGGCCGCCGTGGCCATATGTTTTTTGGAACCGGGGACGGCTCTGAATGAAATCTCGAAGTGGGGCCGCGCGCCCGGGTTGGTGGAGAAGTTGCCGTGGATGGCCCTCGGATCCCGGCCGTCAGGCGTGGTGGTCCACCCGTGATGGGCCTGGTTGAAGCCGCGGTCCACATAATCCCAGCGGGTGTAGACGACCATGCCGTTATGATCCAAGCTCGGCTGCCATTCGTTGGTCTCGTGGGGGCTCATGGCAACGATATCACTCCCGTCTGAATTCATGGAATGCAGGGTAAAGCTTGGGACCGGGCGGCCGTGGCAGCGGCCGAAGCCACCGCGGCGTTCCGAAATGAACATGATTCTTCCGTTGGGCAGGTAACAGGGATCGAAGTCATTCCAAATGCCGTCGGTCAACTGGGTCAGCCCGCTGCCGTCAAGCTGCGCCCTGAAAATCTTGTAGGTGTTGGATTCGAATCCCCTGCCGGCGTATCGTTTGCGGTCACCCTCGTTCTCTGCGATTTCCGTGCAGGCAAACAGGACCTCCTTCGCATCAAAGCTCAACTCGGGCGAGAGGAATCCGTCTTTCGAAGTCAGGGACCGCCCTTTGTAACGCCCGTTCTCACACACGGAATTTTCCAGCACGTTGCGGGTTGTCGGCTGGTCGGAAAAGGGATTCTCCAGGACGAACAATCCGCCGCCGCGAATCGCATTGAAGCCGAAATACTGGTCGCACATGTGGTTGCCTGTCGTTTCGGCATCGGGACAGAAGTGGCGCTTGATGAACAGGATCTTGTCGAAGTCCAGCAACGGATTGGCGAAGGCCACCTTGCGCCGCAGCTTGCAGGCATCCTGCAGCAACTCCTCCCGCTCGGCATGGCCGGGCGCTAACGTGGCCGCCCGGGCCTTCAACTCGGCCAGCCGCGCTTCGGCGGTCTTGAGGTCGGGACAACGCGGCAAGGTCCTGAGATGGGTGATCAATGCGCCCACCCGGCGGAGCACCGCATCCGCCTCATCCTGGTCTGCGGGATCCGGCAGTGAATTCCTGTCGAACACCTGGTCGGCCGGAGGCCATCGTTGGGGTTCGGTGCTGACCGGCCGGGCGGGCCGGGCCCCGGGCTTTGTCTCGGGTGCCTTGTCTCCCTGGTATTCGATCCGCGCATCCAGCCAGTCGGAATGATCGAAGGCGTATCCGTCGGGCGTGGTGTCCACCACCAAATCCAGGAGTTGGATTCCAGTTAGATCAAGATCACAGGACTTGACCTCGTCGGTACCCTTGACCACGCCGCTGGACCACAGTTTCCGGCCGTCGCCGATCACCTGGAACTCCACCGATCCCTGCCCGCCCACTTCATCATCAATCCCAGCGAGCGCCGTGAAGCGCACGCCACGTTTGTCCAGATCCACGCGGAGCGCCCCCGGCGGATGGGTGCCGATACCCCGCTCGTAAACCTTGCCGCGCACTGTCAGGGGCCTTTTGTCGACGGATTTCTTCGATTGGGTTTCACCCCATCCGGAGATGGCGGGGCTCAGGTTCATCTCGTCCAGCCAGATGACCTTGTTCTCCGCCGCACGCAGCGCGCCCGCTCCCGCCTGCAGGATGGCCAAAGCCGCCAATAGAGTAATCGCTTGCTTGTTCATAGATCTGTTGTTATGGGTTTTTGATGATGTCGCCTGATCGCTGCGAACCGAGGCTGAAGGGGCATCGGCGCAGGTTTGGTTGCGGGTCCCTCATCTTCCCAGACGACCTTGCTATCTGCTGAGACGCTAGCGGCGGCAGTTTCCGCAGAGCTCGCGGTCAACAACGGCGGCTGCCTCGCCGCGGCCTCCTCACCGCATGCGACAAGGGGGGAAAGTAGCATTTCCGCAATCACCAGCCGTCTCAGGCGCAGCCGCACATTGGAAAACCAATGTGCCGGACGGAGCCTGGTAGCGGGAGCGGGAAGGATCACTTCTGGGCGGCGGGAGTGACTTTGCTGGTGTACCACACCCGCACGGTGACGGTGACGAAACCATACGCCAGGCCAATCGCACAGGCGACCAACTCGGCAAGAGCCGCCGTGCCATACCATCCGGCGGTGCCCATGCCCTCGGGCTTGCCGCCATGGGTCATCAGGGCGAAGAAAACACCGGCCCCGATGAAGTAGGCCGGGATAAAGTCAAGTCCCGGCACTTTCTCCATCATGATCACGGGGATGACCACGACAAACACGGCCAAACAGAGTCCCCACGGAACAGGGACCGAGTTCAGGCTGCTCAAGACACCGTTCAACTCGAAGATGGCGATCGAGGCGGCGATCCCGCCCGCGTAACCGGCGAATACCTTGGCCGCCATTTTGGGCGTGCAGCCGGCCAGGAAATACATCGCCCACGCTTGGAATGCGATCCATGTGATGAGTCCGGGCGCGCCCAATAAAGCTTTGTCCGCACCGGGGATGAACGGCGCGATCACCATCATGGTGAAGGCCTGGAACGCGATAAACAGCGGGATTAACGTGAATTTTCCGAATGTCATGGGGAGTCTCCTTGGCAGTTGGATTGGGGCTCTGTGAAATTGAACCGGGTGAATGGATGGCTTGGCGGATGATCAGGGCAGGTCGATATACGAGACGGTGATCGGATCATCATGCGTCGAGTTGATCAAGCCGGGGAAGGGCATGTCGAAGTTCACAATGACCAGTTTGTTGCCAAGCAGGCACGCCGAGCAGGGCTGGTCCAGCAGGCCGTCCTTGCCGTCGGTGTCGGCGTTCTCCCAGATCATCTGCAAGGTGTGATTGCGGGCGTCGTAGATGTGGATCGAGTTGCGTGCCGAGTTGGCCAGGTAGATCTTGTCGGTCTGCGGGTCACACCAGATGCCGTCGCAGCATTTGAAGGACGGATCGTCAATGATCTTCACGTTGCTCTTGACGCTGCCGTCCGGATTGAAGGTGATCTTGAAAAACTGGCCGTCGCCGAACAGCCCCACATAGAGGTTGCCAGCGCTGTCAAAGGCCGCGCCGTCGGCACCTGCGGCTTCCTCAAAACCACCCTCGGCCGTGGCCGGTTGGGGTTTGCCGGTAAAGGTGGCGATGATGTGCGGATCCTGCCCCAGCGGCTTGACCTTGACCACGGGCTTGCCGGCCCCGATCTCGTCGAGCGAGAACCGCCAGACGCCGCTCTGGTCGCGCTTGCCGGGCAGATCGAAGAAGGTGTCGGTGAGATACAGGTCATTGCCTTTGAAGCGGATGGCGTTGGAGAGTTTGGTCCCCTCGACCGCCACCTCACAGGACTCCGGTTTGCCATCCTTCACAATGACGCGGAGGATCCGGGACTGGTGGTCCTTGTCGTTGAAGTATTGATTGTCAGAGATGTAGAGGTTGCCGTCCGGGCCGAATTCCATGCCCATCGGATGCACCTTGTTGGTCTTCGGATGCAGCGACAGGTTGACAAACCAGTCGGATTTTTTGCCATCCTTGTCGAGCATGGCGATTTTTGGCGTGAAATCTTCATATTCGAGGCAGTTGGGCATCGAGATCAGGACGTTGCCCTTGCCGTCGAGCGCGAGTTCGTCGGCAATCGCACACTCGCCGGTGAGGTCGGTGAAAAGCTTGGGCTTGAGACTGAGCGGCTCCAGGACTTTCACCTGGCCGGGATCGGCATTGTTGAGGGCGTTGCCAGTGGCGGCGGCGGAATCCGCCTGCTTGGCGGCATCTTTACAGCCCGTGAAGGCCAGGGCGGCACCCATCGCCATCACTGCAAGGATCCTACCTTGCATGGGTCCGCCGATCTGCGGACCGGTGATTGGGAGCGAGTTACGGGAGGAGCGGAAGTCAAGCTGAATTGGGGTAGTGGTAGTATTCATGGAGAACTTGGTTGCGCGTCCAGCTTATCCTGCCTGTTTTCATTGCCAAGGAATATTTTCAACAAGATTTTCCTCATCTCGCCGCGCCTCCGCCAGCGGTGCGAGGGCTCTTTTTCCTGGAACGTTGACACTTGCCGAAGGCTGGGCTGGATGCAAGAGCGAACGAAGAGAGAGCAGGTCTCAGAGAAGCTCTTCAATTTGATCTTGACCGGGCTGAATCGCGGGCGGCTGTGACCGGACGCGCTTTCTTGAGCTGTCCATGGGCAGGCGCGTTGTGACCCACGCGGCCACCTGGCGGCTCACCTCACCGCCGGTTCCAGGCCACGAGTTCGGCGTAGGTGATGCCGGTGCCGCCGAAGAGATCCAGGGCACTGCCGACGGTGATATCCACCCGGCTCTGGCCGGCGGACTCGACGAGGCGCACGTCGTCCATGCTGGCGGCGCCGCCGGCGTAGGTTAGGGGGAGCTTGCCCCACCTGCCGAGCATGGCCACCAGGTCGGCATCGATTCCACGGCAAAGGCCTTCCACGTCCGCAGCATGGATGAGAAACTCAGCGCAATGCGGCGCGAGGCGGTCCAGGGTGGCAGGAGTCACCTCCAGTTCGGTGAGATCCTGCCAGCGGTTCATCGCCACCGTCCAACCGGTGGCGGTGCGGCGGCAGGACAGGTCGATGACCAAGCGCGCCCCCCCCACCGCCTTCACCAGCGCGGCCAGGGCCTCCGGCAGAAACCGCCCGGCCGCATCGAACAAGGTGGAGGTGACGATCACCTGGGCGGCACCCGCCTCCAGCCATTCCGCGGCGTTGGCGGCATGAATCCCGCCGCCGGCCTGCAGGCCGCCGGGCCAGGCAGCCAGCGCCTCGCGGGCGGCCGGGTCATTGCCGGGGCCCAGCTTGATCAGGTGACCGCCGGCTAGATCGGCATCCCGGAACTTCCGGGCAAACCAACCGGGCGACCGGGTGGACACAAAATTCTCGACCGGTCCGCGGTCACCATCGCGCAGGCTGCCGCCGACGATTTGTTTGACCACCCCCTGATGGAGGTCGATGCACGGGCGGAATTTCGACATGGGGGGCGGGAGTGATCAGGAAACCTGGGGGAAGCGTGCCGCGAGCAGGCGATCCACGTGCTTGGCGAGCATGTCCGCCTCCAGATTCACCGGTTGGCCGGTGGCGGCGGCGTGGAGGTGGGTGGCTTCCCAGGTGTGCGGGGTGATCCAGAACACCGCGGTCTCCGGCTTCAGTTCGGCTATGGTTAGAGAAATCCCGTCCACCGCCAGCGAGCCCTTGTCGATACAGAGGCGTTGGATCGCGGGTGGCAGGGAAACCTCGAACTGGTGATCCTGGCCCAGCGGAGCGAGCCGGGTGATGACGCCGGTGGCATCCACGTGCCCTTGGACGAAGTGGCCGCCGAAGCGGTCTCCCACCTGCATGGCGCGCTCGAGATTGACCACCCAACCGGTGCGCAGCGCGCCGAGCGAAGTGACCCGCAGGGTTTGCGCCAGCAGATCGAAGGCGACGGCCTGCGGCGGCAGTTCGGCGACGGTGAGACAGCAGCCGTTGATCGCCACCGAGTCCCCCAGCGCGAGCTCGCCGGCGAAGGGGATCCGCAGGGTGAGGCGCGCCTGTTCGCCGCGGGTTTCCAATGAAATGACCTTGCCGGTTGCTTCTACGAGTCCTGTAAACACGAATCAATTCCTCTCTATCAGAATGTTAATTGATCAGCCCCGCCTGCTTGGCGTTCTTGATGATCTCCTCTTCCTCTTCCTTGGTGTATTTGATTTCACCGTCGTTCTTCTTGCTTTTGCGCATGATCGACTTGGCGTCGCGATCGCCACGCTCGGCCAGGATCTTGATGAGTTGCTGAACCTGCTGGGGCGGCATCCGTTCCGCTTCGCCACCGGGGTTGGCCTTTTCGGGGTCGATCAATTCCTTCTCGATCGCGCGGTCGAGGAAGGTCTTCGCCTCTTCGGTGGAGAGGTCCATTTCACCGTGATTACGGCGCGCCCGATCGACGACGGCCCTGGCCTCCTTGTCGCCCTTTTTGGCGAGCACCGTGACGGCCTCCTCGGCTTTTGCCATATCGGGCTTGGCAGGATCCTGATCCTTGTCCTCATCCTTGGCCTTGGCGACGGGGGCATTGACCTCCTCCTCTGGGAACGCCCGGACGATGAAATCCCACCCCTCTTCGTCGGTCACCTTGAGTTCGCCGCGGTTGCGTAGGGCGTGATCGATCACCACCTGGGCATCCTTGTCACCTTTTTTGGCGAGGCGCTTGACGGCCTCCTTGACTTTCTCGAGGTCGGGTTTCTTCGGTGGCTCCTCCTTGGCTGGCTCCTCCTTGGCTGGTTCATCCTTGGCGGCTCCGCCACCGCCGCCGCCACCTTGGTTCGCGCGGTCGATGAATTTCTGGGCTTCTGCTTGGGTCATTTCGAGACGGCCACCGTTTTCCTTGGCTTTTTTGATGGCATCAAACGCCTCCTGGTCACCGCTGGCGGCGAGCATTTGGAGCGCCCGGGTCAGTGCGCGACCGAATTCCTCCTGGGTCATTTCCCCGTCGAACATGGCCTTACCGGGCAGGGACGCGCCCGGCAATCCCGCTGGGGCGGGTATTCCAACAACATCCGCGGGAACCACGGAACATAGTGCCGCCGATCCGATAATGAGCAAAAGTTTTGCTTTCATAGATGGCGGCAGCAAGCGCTGGGAGGCCCCGTGTGTCAAGTAAAAGACATCCAAATCCGGATGTTTCTTGCCTTTTCCCCGGCCTCGTGATGGGCTGTCTGCACACCCTTTTCCCATTCATGCTCCGTTGTCTTCACTCCATTGTCGCCTGCTCTGTGCTGACCGTCGGTTATGCCTCCGGTCGTCCCGGTGCCGATCCGTCCGTCGCCCAGCCGGTGATCCCTCCAAGGACCACCCTGAATCCCCTTCGCCTGGCCCCAGATCAGGTGCTCGGCCAACCTGAGGCCATCGCCATCGATGATCAAGACGCGGTCATCGTAGTGGAGCGCCGACCCGGTACCGTCATCCCCAGCACCGACGGGAGAATTCCATGGCTGCGGGACGACCTGGCTTCCACCCTGCCGGGCCACCGCCAAACCGTGCTGGAGAAATGGCGCGCCGAGTTCCCGGCGCTGGTCCCAGCCGCCGCACCACCGCGACTGCGCCGCCTGGAGGATTCTGATAGCGACGGAGTTTACGAGGTGACCGAGATTTCCACCGCTTCGCTCAAACCGCCCCCAGCGGGCAACGGGGCGGCGGTTTCCAGCCATGGCGGGAGTGTTTATTTCGGCTGCTCGCCGGGCGTCTGGCTGCTGCCCCCGGCCACGGACGGCGAGGCCGCACCGGCCAAGTCGCTGGTCAGCGGTTTGGGCATCCGGTTCGCCACCCGTGACCACGGGCTGCGTGGCTTCACCCAAGGCCCGGATGGCCGGCTCTATGGCACCATCGGCGATCAGGGATTCCTTTTCACCGATGAAACCGGGGCGATTCATTCCCTGCCCGATCAAGGCTGCGCCTTCCGCTTCGAGGCGGACGGCACCGGTTTCGAAATCGTGCACCGGGGCTTGCGCAACCCCTGCGGGGTGGCCTTCGATGCCGCCGGCAATGCCTTCACCATTGACGCCGGTTCCGGCCCGGACGAACCCGCCCGGTTGATCTATCTGGTGGACGACGGCGACTCGGGCTGGCGCATGGAATACCAGGTGATGATCAACTGGCCGAAGAGTGTCGGCCTCACCAAATTCTCGCAACCATCCTGGACGGCCGAGCAGCTGTGGGAGATGGCGGACCGGGCCGGCGCGGCCTACGTCACCCCGCCAGTGGCTCATCTCAATTGCCGCCCCACTTCGATCACCGCCCATCCCGGCACCGGATTTTTGGCTACGGAGGCCAATCGTCTGCTGGTTTGCGACCGGGGGCCGGAACCTGCCATGGCAGGCATTCTTTCGCTGGCGGTCATGCCGGACGGGGCCGGGATGATACTGGAGGATTCCCGTCGCCTGGTGACCGGACTGAACGCCGCCGACGCCCGGTTTTCCTGGACTGGCGGGCTGGTCATCGCCGATGCCGGAGCCCGGCGGATTGTCACCCTGGACGCTGGCCACGACACCTGGCGGACGGAGGCCGCGGCGGAGGCCGCCAAACTGGCCCGGGAAAACCTGGACTCTTGGGAGTCGGCGAAACTGACCGGGTTGCTCAACCATCCGGACCTGCGAATCCGGATCCGCGCCCAGCTCGCCCTCACCCGCAAGCCGGGCGCTTTGGCGGTGTTCGAGGCGGCCGTGGCCTCCACCCATCCCAACGAGCGGCTGCACGGGATCTGGGGCTTGGGTATTCTCGCCCGCTGTGGCAGAGGCGCGCCGCTTGCCGCTGCAGACGGCTTTAGCGCGCTGCCGGACCAGAAGTTGCAGATTTCCGCCAGCCAACGACTCGTCGCCCTGCTCAAGGACCCTGACCCCGAGGTCCGCGCCCAAGCGGTTAGGGCGATCGGCGATGCGCCCGACCGGTTTACCAAATCTCCGGTTCCCGGAAAACCACCACCGCGTCCCGGCGTGGGTGCGCTAATCGGAGCGGGGGAGCTTCCCCTCGCCGCATTGCTGTCCGACCCGTCGCCGCGCGTGCGGTATTTTGCCGCCATCTCGATCGGCAAGTTGAAGGTCGCCGGATTCTATGGCAGCGTCTGTGATTTCCTGGCGGCCAATGACAACCGCGATCCCTATCTGCGCCACGCCGGCGCCTATGCACTCCAACATCTCTGCACCAATCCGCTGATGCTGACAGGTCTCGAACAGCACCCCTCGGCAGCCGTGCGGATGGGGGCCGCCATCGCCCTCCGCCGGATGGGAACCACCGCCGCCGCCGCTTTCATCAACGATCCCGATCCTACCGTGGCCGATGAATCGATCCGCGCCGTGACCGATCTGGATCTCGCGGAAAACCGCCTGGTGGTCGGTTATCTGTTAGATAATGTGGCCAGCCGGCGGTGGGCGCCCTTCATGCTCCGGCGGGTGGTTCACAACGCCTACCGGATGGGTACTTCACTGAACGCCGGGCGTCTGCTCAAGCTGGTGGGCCGGCCGGAGATCCCGGATGCCATCCAGCTCGAAGTGCTGGATCTTTGCGCCGCCTGGGCTGAGCCACCTCCGGTCAACGCCGTCACCGGCCGCTGGTCGCCCCTGCCGAAACGCAGTCCGGCGGAAATCAAACCCGTGCTCGCCGCCGAGCTGCCGCGCCTGATGACCACCAAGCAACCCGTCCGCGACGCCGTGGCCAGGCTCGCCGCCGTCTATCAACTCGAGCCGCCCGCCGTCGGAGCGAAACCGGAAACCAAGCCGGCTCCCCCCGCCCCACCGTCCGAATGACCCCGCTCACCAGCCGCCGCCATCCATTTGTCGTCCAGTGTCGGGCATTGGCGACATCCCGGGATGCGGGAAACCCGCTTGTTTTGCTGGATGGTCCCCATTTGATCGAAGACGCGCTGGCGGCCGGGGTGGACATCCTGGCGACGGCTGTTTCGCCGCGTCTGCTGGCGGATCCTGCGGCGGCCGGACTGATTGCGGCTCTAACCGCCAGTACCGCCGAGGTCCATGCCGCGACGGAAAGCGTGATGGAGGCCGCCAGTCCGGTACGCAGTCCCGCAGGCGTGGTGGCCATCGCCCGTTTCGAGACCGCCGGTCCGCAGCGGGTGTTCGCCCCCGGCGCGGGCCTGCGGATCGCGGCCGTTGGCGTGCAGGACCCCGGCAATGTCGGTGCCATCATCCGGGTGGCGGATGCGGCCGGCGCGGGTGGCCTGGTGGTGACCACCGGTTCGGCGGATCCGCTCGGCTGGAAAGCCCTCCGCGGTTCGGCTGGCAGCGCGTTCCGGCTGCCGCTCGCCACCGGGCTTACCGCCGCCGAAACCTGCGCCATCGCGCGTGCCGCCGGCCTGCGGATCATCGCCACCTGTCCCGCCGCCGGGTCAGACCATCACCAACTTGACCTAACAATCCCGTCGCTCCTGCTGCTGGGCGGCGAAGGCCCCGGCCTATCCGCCGACCTGATCGAGCAAGCCGACGTCGGTCTCCGCATTCCGATGCGGGTTCCGGTCGAATCACTCAACGTCGCCGTCGCCGCCGGAGTGATCCTCTTCGAAGCCCGCCGGCAGGCCGGTGATAATCCGGCCCGGAGGTAGTCCGGCCTCGATGGGGCCGGTGCCAAAGAGGTGACGACATTTGGACAAAGAAACGCCGAACAGAGGGGTTCGCGGGGGATTCGCGGGGCGAGCCGCCCCGCAGACGGCCTGGCGCGAGCCGCGCCAGCCACAGGAACGCCCGCGCGCTCATCGAGAGCGCGCTACCTGGGGGCTGTGCACACCTCCATGAAGCCGCATCACGACGCGGATCAATACTCCCGCATGAGGAGATACCCGGCGATTTCCCGGAGGCGGGCGCCTTTGGCGCGGAAGGGCTCCAGCGCGGCCAGGGCGTTGCGGGTGAGCCGCCGGGCTTCACGGCGCGAGGCGTCCAGACCCACCAGACCCGGATAGGTCGCCTTGGCCACCGCCTGGTCCTTGCCGGCGGTCTTGCCAAGCACCTCGGTGGTTTGGGTCACATCGAGAATGTCATCGATCACCTGGAAGGCGAGGCCGAGAGCCAGGCCAAATTTGGTTAGAGCGGCCAGCTTCGCCGGGGTGGCATTGGCGGTCATCGCGCCGAGCCGGAGGGAGGAGGTCAGCAGGGCTGCGGTCTTGGCTTGGTGAATGCGGACCAGCTCGCGTTTGGTGAGGGTATTTCCCTCACCCTGAAGATCCATCACCTGGCCGCCGATCAACCGGGTGCTGCCGCCGGCGAACGCCAGCTCGGCGAGGTATTCCCGGACGCCGTAGCGCTTGTTAGACTGGATTTGCGCCAGCGTGGCGAAGGCGTGGGTGAGCAGCGCGTCGCCGCACAACACCGCCATGCCCTCGCCGTACACCTTGTGGCAGGTGGGCCGGCCGCGGCGCAGATCGTCGTCGTCCATGCACGGCAGGTCGTCGTGCACCAGCGAGTAGGTGTGCAGCATCTCCACCGCGCAGGCAGCCGCCATGGCTGCCGCCGTGGTGCCGCCGCAGGCCTCCGCCGCTGCCAGGCAGATCACCGGCCGCAACCGCTTGCCGCCGGCAAACACGCTGTAGCGCATCGCCTCGTGGATGGCGCGCGGAGCGGATTTGGCGGGCGGCAGCAAACGATCCAAAGCGGCATCCACTGCGGCCGTTTTATCGGTTAGATAACTGCGGATGTCCACGATCTTCGGGTGGCTACAAAATTTCCGCGATCTGCACGGCGTTGAGTGCGGCCCCCTTGCGGACCTGATCGCCCACCACCCACAGGTCCAGCGCGTTTTCCAGCACCAGGTTGCGGCGGATGCGGCCGACGAGGCAATCGTCCTTGCCGGTGGTATCCAGCGGCACCGGGAACTGGCGGGTGGCCGGGTCATCGACGACCAGGATCCCCGGCTTGCCGGCGAAGGCGGCACGGGCTGCGGCGACATCCACCGGGCGGCTGAACTTGGCGGTGATCGACACCGAGTGTGATCGATACACCGGCACGCGGACACAGGTGCAGGAGACCTTCAACTCCGGCAAATCCAGAATCTTGCGGCCTTCAAACAGCATTTTCATTTCCTCCTTGGTGTACCCGTTGTCGGTGAACGCATCCACCTGCGGGATCACATTGAACGCGATCTGCCGCGGGTACACCTTGGGCGTGAACGGCAGGCCGGCGGTGATTGCCCGCACCTGCTCCTCCAGCTCGACAATCCCCTGGGTGCCGGAACCGGACACGGCCTGGTAGCTCGAGGCGATGACCGCCTCCAGGCCGAATGCCTCGTGCAGCGGAGCCAGCGCCATCAGCGAGATGATCGTGGTGCAATTCGGATTGGCGATGATCCCCCTGGGATGGATTTTCGCCGCCTGGGGATTGACTTCCGGCACCACCAGCGGCACCTCCGGATCCATCCGGAAAGCCGATGAGTTATCGATCACCACCGCGCCCGCCCTGGCTGCGGATGGGCCGAATTCCAGGGAAATCGAGCCCCCCGCACTGAACAACGCGATATCGACCCCGGCGAATGAATCGTGGGTGAGTTCCTCCACCACCACTTCTTCGCCCCGGAATGGAAACCGTTTCCCCGCGGATCGGGCGGACGCGAGCAACTTGAGTTTCCCGACCGGAAAACCCCGTTGCTCAAGGCACAAACGCATTTCTTCGCCAACGGCACCGGTAGCGCCGACAATTGCCACATGTGGAGGATTCATATGTTCAAAAACCGGCCAGTTCTCGGCCGGGCGCGGGAACCTACGCACGTTTTCTCCGGGTTGCAATCAAATCGTTCAACGACACCGCGACAAGATCCCCGCTTCGCGAATCGACCGCGATCTTACGGCGCAGCGGCCGCCGCCCGCCCCTTGAGGAACAGGATCAATCCGATCAAACCGCAGATGATGGCCAACCCGGGGGCAAGATTGTGAAAAACCGAGAGGCCCTGGTAGGCATCGACCGTCACTTCGTCGCCGGTCTTGAGATCGATTTGGAGAGTCCAATTGCCGGAGGTCTCGGCAGTGGCAGTGAATTCGCAGCCATTCTGGGCGCGCTTGATGCCTCCTCCCGCCTCGCTCGACGAAGCCGATGCGGAGACGGAGGCCTGCTCGAAGATCACCTTGCCGCGATCGGCACCGATGACCTTTGCTGAAAACTCCATGCCGGCGAAGCCCGGAAGGGACTCGGACTTTTCATCACGGCCCCAGAGGAAGACCGTGTAGGATTTGCCGGCTGTCACTGGCAGGGTCACGGAGTGCGGCCCCACACTGGTTAGCTTTTCCTCAAGGATCTGGCTTCTGGATTTCAGCATATTGCCGCCGAAAAAGCCAATAATGCCAAGCCCCATGAGAACGGCCCCGACAGTCTTTTTGTTCATGGTTCGGACGAGAATGACCGGCAGTTGGAATTACAGGTTCCGAAACCTTCCGGAACCCGTGATCCAACTGGTGGAAAAGTCGAGAACCGTCACTTCAGCGTGACCGTGACGGTGGCCGCAGAGGATCCTTTCTTCAGGTTCGGGTAGACGTAGTACGTTCCCGCCTGGAGCTTCTGACCTACCGCCGAGGGATCGTTGGATTTGTAGAATTTCATCACGGTGGAGGATCCCTGCTGGATCCAGAAACCCTCGTTGGACCCGGACACTGCGGAAATTGTCATGGGACTGGAAACCGTCACCGCCGTGCATTCCAGCTTGGCATTCGATCCTGCCGAACCTGCGGTCTGTTTGCCGCTGAGGGTAACGCCGGCGTGGGCGAGTTGGAGGGAAACGAAGCAGGTGAATACAAATACGGCTAGCTTTGACCAGATGGTTTTCATGACGGGATGGTGTTCTTTGTTGTCTTTATGAGGTGGATTTCGAATCCCGCGTCATCGGGGACTCGCTTCTGATTTTAGCCCATAAACAAAGACTGTAAAGTAGAAAATACAGAAATCCGAAATTTTTCCCGAGTTCCTGCTGGCCAATCGGTGACCGCAGCATCCGGCGGACCATCCTCCATCCGCGCGGGGGTATGACGGGTTCCCTCCGCGCTCCACTCTGCGACCTCCGCGCCTCCGCGTTTCGCTACGATCCGGACTTCTTTTGCCCCGGGGCGGGGACGGGGAGTTCCTTGCGGAAAAGGGGGCACCTGACCGATCGTTGGCACGCTTCGCATAAGACCTTGTAAAATCAGACGATTTGTGGCATTTTCAGCTTGGTGCCGCACTGGTCTCGCATGGAGGTCCGTCCGGGACGTCTTGGACCCCTCCGCTCCCCGCCCTCCCGCCACCCTCCGTCAACCGCGACTCCTGAAATACCATGTTGCCCAGCCTCAAAAAAGAAGCCCCGCCCGGCCTGACTGTGCCCCCCGGCATTCGCCAGTGCGCGGCCAACCCGGATGCGGCGCTATGCCATGACTGCGAGGCGGACAAGGAGATGCGCTGCTTTTTTAACAACTCGCACGCCATGCTGTGCATTGCCGGAAGCGACGGGTACTTCAAGCGCTTGAGCGTGGCGTGGACGACCACCTTGGGATGGTCGCTGGAGGAACTGCAAGACAGACCCTTTCTGGAGTTTGTCCATCCCGACGACCACACCGCCACGCTCGCCGAAATGGAGGGGCTCTTCGATGGCGGGCACACGATTCATTTCGAAAACCGCTACCGCTGCAAGGATGGCTGCTACAAGTGGCTGGAATGGAATGCCACGGGTCTGTGCCTCCGCCAACTGATCTTCGCGATCGCCCGCGACATCACTTCAAGCCGCGGCTTGGAACAGGAGATCATCGAGGCCAGCGACCGGGAAAAGGAGCGCCTGGGGCGGGAACTGCATGATGGCTTGTGTCAAAACCTGGCCGGGATCGCCGCCCTGAGCACGACCCTTTCACGGAGGCTTGAAGCGGACTCCGAACTCGCGGCGCTCGAAGCCCGCGAAATCACCAGGCTGCTGAACGAGACGATCGGTCAGGCCCGCGACATGGCCCGGGGACTCAACCCGGTGAATCTGGAACGGATCGGTGTCGCGGTCGCGCTCGAGGCGTTCACCTTGAATGTCGAGGGGCTCTTCGGGATCTCCTGCCGTTTCCGATCTCATCCGCATTTCCCCGATCTCGGCTCCGAGGTCGGCTTGCACCTCTTCCGCATCGCCCAGGAAGCCGTGAACAACGCCATCACCCACGGACGCGCCCGCGAGATCGATGTCACCCTGGGCTTCCAGGGCGGGAACGGCCTCTTGAGCATCCGGGACGACGGGCGCGGCATCACCGAGATAGCCCTGACCGCGCCGGGCCTCGGGGCGCATACGATGGACTACCGGTCCCGCCTCATCGGCGGGGCACTCAAGATGCAACGGCGTTCCAAGGCTGGGACGAGCGTCACCTGCCTGTTCCCCCTGCCGCCCCACCTCGCCAAAGACTGACACCATGACCGCAGAAGATCCGACCGCATCCCGCCAGGCAAAGCGCGCGATTTTCATCGTCGATGACCACCCCATGCTTCGCCGCGGACTGTCCGCCCTGATCTCCGGCGAGTCCGACCTCTCGGTCTGCGGGCAGGCGGCGTCGTGCCAGGAAGCCCTCCGGGCCATCGGCCAGGTCAAACCCGACCTCGCCATCATCGATCTCGGCCTCGAGGGGAGCGATGGGCTGGACCTCGTCAAGCAGATCAAGGCGCTCCACCCGCAAGTCCAGACCATCGTGCTCTCGATGCACGATGAATCGCTGTATGCCGAACGGGCCATTAAGGCCGGCGCCCGGGGCTATCTCACCAAACAACAACTGGACGACACGGTGCTGCTTGCGATCCGCCGGGTGCTCGAAGGCGAGATCTACCTGAGCGAGAAGATCGGCGCGCGCTTCGCCGCGAAATACCTCACGGGCCGGACCCTGAAAGACGACTCGCCCCTGGCGGTGCTCAGCGATCGCGAACTCGAAGTGTTCCGATTGATCGGCCAGGGCCTGGGCACCCGCGAGATCGCGGCGCGCCTCTTCCTGAGCCCCAAGACGATCGAATCCCACCGCGAGCACCTCAAGCAGAAGCTGTCCCTCGCGTCCGGGACGGCCTTGGTCCGGCGTGCCACCCACTGGGTCGATACCGGCGAGGCAAGCTGATCAAGGCGACGCGGCATGGCTCGCGCCCGGTCACGAGCGGTCTCGTCGTCCGGATGGGGGATCCCCCTATGGTTCCCGGTTTTCGCAGGGGGGTTCCCTATCGAAAGATCAGGGCGCGGCCCCGATTGCGCAAACCGGATGCTTGCGATAACTTGCGAGTGGTTGAGGGCAAGTGGAACAACCACAAGCCTCGACCCAAGACGAAGACCAACAGCCCCTGATGGCGGTCTCCGAACCTCTCTATAGCCCCTCATGCACACCAACCCCGAAACGCAATTTCCTAGCAGTTGATTGCCCGATCCCTCCCTAACAACATGAAGGTCCATATCTTTCCAACCATTTCCTCATGCCAAAAGTGCCACTGGGCCTCAGTTCTGGTTTTGCTTTTGGCCCACGCCAACGCAGCTCCGATCATCACGAGTTTCAAGATCATCGGTCCGAACATCAGAATCGTGGTCGAAAACGTCCCCGCCGCTGACGAACTGCGGATCCAGACGTCCGGCGCACTGAACACTTGGCCCAAGCTCAATGGCTCCACCGTAGCAAACAATGGTGGCGGGAAGTTCACCTTCACCGCTCCAAAGCCGGCCGCCACCAAGGCATTCTACCGGGCCATTTCCATCCAGCTCGCCGCCGGTGTGGACCCGGATGGAGACGGTCTTCCTACCGCGCTGGAAAACTCGGAAGGCTCGGACTTCGCACTGTTCGACACTGACGATGACGGCTTTTCCGACGGGGTGGAATTCGCCTACGGCACCGACCCTACGGACCCCTCCAGCAAACCGATCTTCCCCACTGCCGTCCCCACCGTCAATTTCATGGTCGGGGAATCCACGGCCACGGAAGGCGCGGGCCAGCACCAAGTACCGATCCTCTTCGACCGCGCCTACAGCGGAACGGTGAACTACGCCATCAACGCCATGAGCAACACGGCGGCGGGCACGGACTACGTTCCGGTCAGCGGTTCGCTCACCATAACGGGTGGCAACTCCGCCTTCATCCCGATCACCCCCATCGACGACGCCAACGTGAGTGGCCAGCGCGTCATCATCATCGATCTCAAGCTCGCTGGGGAAAACTACTTCATCGGCGGGCGCGCTTCCCACGTCGTCTCGCTGAATGACAACGACGCCTGGTGGACCGGCACGCTGGCCCCGGCCTCGGGCGAAATCAGCAGCCGCATCTTCCGGGTGAAAGTCGCGCATCAAGGCGGCACGACCACCGCGACCTTCGGAGCGGGCGCGGGGAATGACGGCCTGCCGGTCCCGGTGGTCACCCCCGGCGGCGGAGCGCCCACCATTGGCACCACCAGCATCTCGACCTCCATGATTCCCGAGGGTTCGTGGCCAGCCACCGGCGTGGTCGATGGTGCCGCGCGATTCCACGCGGAGTCCCCGGCGCTCTCGATCGCTGCCGGCAGCATTTGCAATCAGCCGCTCCAGCGACAGCTCATGTTGAATGCCCAACCCGTTTTGAACAGCGCCACGCATCCCCACCTGCTGGAGGGCATTCGCACCGTCGGCGACTATACCGAGACCCTCACCACCCCCACCGGCGCCCTCCTCGTCACCCAAACCGGCAGCTTCATTCTGGTGCGGGATATCCCCGCGCCCCTGCCCGTGCTTTCGCCGCTTGTCCCCTGAGTTCGCCCCGGTCCCATTTCCTCCCTCCCCGCCATCATGAATACGATCTCCTTTCGCCTCGCCGTCGTGCTCCTCGCCTGCCATCTCGCCACGGTCACGGCTCACGCCACCGGTCAAGCACGTGCCGAGTACCTGAACGTTTCCTTCTCGCAGACGGTCACACTGCCGAACGATACGGTTCAAAACATCAATCCCGGCGTCGCTTCCTTCGGCGGTTACATCAAGGGTTCCCAGACGCAGACCACGAACAACGTGGTCCTCCAGCAATGCACCTACGGCCAGGCCTTCTCCCAGTGGTATCCCTCCGACACCTACGGCAGCACCGTCGTCGCCAGCGTCAGAGCCGCGCTCTATCCGGTCACGACCCCGACCACCACGCGAACCGCGATTGAAACCAGCGGCAAACCCTTCCGCTACAAATGGCTCCTCTACAGCGGCACCGGCACCGATGTCACCGCCTTTGACGCCACCAGCATCGCCGGCTGGTTCACGCAGCCCGATCGGGACGCCATCGCCGTGCAGATCGACGTGCTGAAGGACGCCATCGCCGCCAGCCCGCTGGACACCAGCCTGCGCAATGCCCTCCTGGACATCTACTACGACCTCGCCGTCGCCGAGATGCAGGCCGCCAAACCCAAGCTCGCCGAACTCGCCAAATACCACCTCGGAATCACCGTCGTCACGGAGCCCCGCAAATTCATCATCGACAAGGAAATCGAAACCTACCTTGAGATCGACACCGCCTTCCAGGCGGCCATCGCCCGGTATCGCGCGCTGCTCGGCACGCCCTTTCCCGGCATCGACCCGTCCAGCTTCGATCCCCGCGTCCCCTTCGGCACGCCGATGGGTGAGTACATCTTTCGGCGGGAGCAACCGCGCCGCAACAGCACCCCCTCGCAATATGCCAATGGCGGCGGCATTCAGGAAGTTCCCGATCTCAACGGCAGCGGGCAGCCGGTGACTCGTCCCTCCGGCCAGATTCTCTTCACCGGTTACATGGATCTCAACGCCCTGCTCCAGATCGTCGGCCAGAGAATGCAGCACCTCGCGAGTCTGGTCGAGTTGCGCGGGACGCGGCAGAACACCGGCGACATCGCGCTGGGTCGGCAGGCGCTGGCGCAGGCGGCCGGTGCCGACAATACCGACCTGCAATTGATCAAGAGCTGGTTCCCGGAAATTTTCCCGCCCGATCTCCGTGCCCTCACCCCGGCACAGATCACCACGGTGAACCTCCTGCAGCAGCAGTCCGGTCTGTTCGCCGCCCTCTCGGCGATCGAGACGGGGCGCATCACCCTGCTGAACCTCGCTCCATTTCTCAATGGCAGCCGGAACGTTCTCGGCTACGACCCGGCCTTTCTCCTCCTCGTCCAGGATACGACCAATCAGGTCCCGCCCCTCGAGTCCTACGATACGCTCAGAAACATGCTGACCGGGTCCAACCAGCCGCTCACCGTCGCGCTGGACAAGCTGAACAGCACCCCGGGGGTCAATCCACCCGACGGCGCAAAATACCTCTACCAAAACTTTCAGGAGAAAGTGGACAAGGTCGCCGCTGACATCGACAACGCGGACTCCGCTCTCGCCGATCGTTACGTTGCCATCACCGGCTATGAGCCGGGTGATCCGGGATTTGACGAGCAGCATCCGAATCCCACCGCCGGCAGCGAACTCGGCGGCACCTTGGCCACGATCACCGCCCTCAACGTCCAGGCACAGGCGCGCAAACCTCTGACCGCGAATTTCGATGACCTGCTCGCCGAGAATGCCGACAAAACCAAAGCGGGATACGCCCAGCAGGGCATCACGCTGGCGCAGGGTAAAGAGCAGGCGCTGCAGGGTGCGGTGGACAAATACAAGGGCACGACCGGCGGCCTCTACGATACGAACACCGAGGCGAAAGCCCAGGCGGCGGGTTTTCAAGCCGCCGCCGACGCAGCTTATGCGGCAGCAGGGTCCGGCCTTAATCCCACAGGTATCAGCGCTTCGGTTGTTGCCGGGGCAATCAATACGTTCGTTCAAACGGAGATGGCGCGGACCATTGCAAACAACGAGAAGTATATCGACTTTGCCGGCATCCAGTTCTCCGCAGACACGGAGAAAGCCGGCGTGGCTCTCACCGTGAATCAAGCCCGCCTGGATTTGCAGGGCCTCAAACGCGATCAGATCGCGAACAACCTCGCGATCCAGTCGGATATCAGCGCCTTGTTGCAGGCCGCGTCGCAGAAAACCGCGCTCCTCGCCGAACTGGACCGGATCAGGAAGAAACGCGACGGCAACGTCGCCGCCATCCGCAAGAAGTCCTACGCCGACCCGCTGCACTACCATCGCGCCGAAGCCGCCCTCATCGATGCCGATGAATCCTTCCGCACCGCCCAGCGCTGGATGTTCTACACCCTGCAGGCCCTCAACTACAAGTGGCACGGGAAGTTTGCCATCACCCAGGGGAGCAAAACCTACGACACCTCCACTGTCTTCAAGTGCCGCAATGCCGCTGAACTCAACGACCTGCTCACACAGATGGTGCAATGGGATCAGATCCGGGTAACCCAGACCACTAACTCACTGCGCATCATTTCCACGATTTCCCTCCGCGATCATATCCTCGCGCGCAACCCACAGCGGTTCGACCCGTTGAACGCCTCCGACCCTGGGACGCGCGCGGACGACACCGTCTCCACCACGCCTCTCCCCTTGGTTTCCACCGTCCAGTATTTCCGCAACGTTCTGGCTTCAAAGTATCAAGAAGCCGGAACCCAAGACTTGGTCATCCCATTCTCCACGGCCTTCCGCAATCAAGCACCCGACCAAGTGGATGGAAGCTTCTTCCGCGGTGCCACTTATGACAACGCGACCGGCGCGGTAACCTCCCCGGGCTTTTGGCGGGAAAAAATCGAATACGTAAAGGTGAAGATCCTCACCACCGGCGGTTCCGCCGAAGCACTCGTCGGAGGCTCCATCAGCTACGGTGGGACCACCTACTTCCACACCAGGGTGCCTCCCCGTTCCGACCGCACCGTGGCAGGACTCGCGATCGACGACGCTCCGGGAGAAATGCTGGTGTCTCCCTTCCGTTACTGGGTCGCGCCGGATTTCAGCCAGAACTTCGTGCCCACGTCCACCCACCTCGTAACCAGCGAGAACATTCCCTATACTGCAACACCCACCGCCATCACCTACGATGGGGCGGGCAACGGGCTCGACAACGCCGGCCCCCCGATCCGAGCCTTCGGCGGTCGCAGTATTGCGGCCTCAGGCTGGATTCTGCGCGTCAACCACGTGACCGGCACCACCATCCTCGATCTGAGCAAGATCAAAGACATCGAAATCATCATCGCCTACAAGCACAGCAATCGCATTCCCCCACCGAACTAACCCCCTCCACCCAGCTCCAAATCTATAACTCCATCATTTCATGAACTCCATCCTCCACTCCACCACTACCCTGAGTCTCGCCCTCCTCACCGGACTCGCCCTCCTCGCGCCAACCGTCGCCCACGCCCAGATCAACTATCAAGGAACCCTCACCGATGCCCTGGGTGCTCCACTCGCGGACGGCCAGGAAGACATCAACTTCAGCCTCTGGACGGCAGCCACGGGTGGAATC
>JAIPKB010000291.1 GCA_021733795.1 Akkermansiaceae bacterium
ATGCGGCCGGGGGATTCATCGATTCACTCCAACGTCCTGCGGACCTCCGCTTCGTCCTGCGCCGCCAGCAACGCCGCAAGCGTGCTGGGCCGCTTGTGCGGCCTCACCAAGCGGGCGACGGCGGCCAAGTATTCGCCGATGCAATGCGCCGGCACCCCATCGAGAAAAACCAGGCGCACGGGCACTTGTTCGGGGCCGAAAGGGACCGGCACCGCGCAGCGACCGATCGTCATCACCATTTCCGAGACGGTCCCGGTGCGGGCGTGGGGCAGTGCCACGCCGTTTTCCAACAATGGCGGCTGGAGTTGCTGGCGCTGCAGGACCGCCCGCTCCAACCCTTGCCAATCCAGCACTTCCGGCCGACCGATGAGTGCGCGGATCAGCTCCTTGATCACCCCTTCCTCGGTGGTGGCCTCCAGCCCAAGCACAATCAGAGCATTTCCAGTGGTATTCAATTCGCACACGCCCGGAGGCACTCAGTTTTCGGTTGATTCGTAAAACCCCGCAGGGCTGGTGGACACCGAATGGATAGGTGGCGGGGCGGGTCGAGGCAAGCAGTTGCTGCCGGCCGGAAGTTTTCCGGGCACGTTCACCCGCGGTCCACGGGCTGTTTCACGGGCTTGGCACCCACCGCGAGGCCGCGCCCAATGATCGCGGCCCGACATTGGCGGCTTTTTGCCTTGCCTCGGCTGCGGCGGGGGGATAGGCCTTGGTTGTCCCTGCCCGGCTGACCTGTTTGCCGGCGGATTTCAGCGCCACCCAATCCCTTCAGATTCATGCGTCCCGAACAATGGAAACAATTCAAGGCCGCCGCCAAACGTGAGCCCGGCGCGGCGATTCCGCTGGCACTGATCGTGGACAGCCCATGGATGCCGGGGCATCTGGGGATCACCCACAACGACTATTTTTTTGATTCCGAGGTGTGGTTCAACGCCCACCGCAGCGTGATCGAGGAGTTTCCGGAGGTGATCATGTTCCCGTCCTGGTGGGCGGAGATCGGGATGGCGGCGGAGCCTTCCGCGCTCGGGGTGCGGGTGCGGTTCTGGCCCCACCAGACGCCCAGCGAGGAACGCATCCCGTTCCATCTGGAGGACCTGGTGGAGCTGCCCCCGCCGGATCCCAATAGCGACGGTTTCTGCCCGCTGATCCTGCACCGCTATGCCAGTATCAAGCAACGGGTGTTTGATGCCGGATATACGATGCCCGTAGTAGCCGCCCGCGGGCCCTTGTGTACCGCGTCGTTCTTCCGCGGGGTCACCCAGTTGATGATGGACCTGATGGACGAGCCGGAACAGGCGAAGCGGCTGCTGGACCTCTGCACCACCCTGACCATCGACTGGCTCAAGGCGCAGGCCGCGGCGATCGGGCCGTCGGTGGAGGGCATCCTGGTGTTGGATGACATCGTGGGGATGATCGGGCCGGATGATTACGAGGAATTCGCCCATCCCTATCTGAAACGGATCTGCGACGCCTTCCCGGCTGACTGGGTGAAGGTCTATCACAACGACGCCGGGGTGGAAGCCTGTCTGGAGCGCCTGCCGGACACCGGGTTTGACGTGCTCAACTGGGGCAAGCAAACCGACATCGCCAACGCGGCCGCCCGGCTCGGCGGGCGGATGACCCTGATGGGCAATGTCGCGCCGTTGGACGTCGGCGTCCGCGGCACTCCGGAGCAGGTGGAGCAGGCGACGCTGGAAGTGCTGCACAAGGCCGGCGGCCATCCACTGATTTTATCCGTCGGCGGCGGGGTAAGCCCCGGCATGCCCGGAGAAAACATCCGGGCGATGGCGCGCGCCCTGGCGGCTTTTCAAGCGTCTGACAAATCCTGACAGGTGCCGGTTACCTCAGTATCGGTTTGAGATTGTCATCCAGCGGAGTCATCGTGGGCATGATGGCGTGCACAATCAGCAGAATGACCAGATAGAGCGATCCTGCCACCAGGAAGGCCCAGAAAAAGCCGGTATTGCCAACGCCATCGAGCACTGCGCCAAGGATGAAACTGCTGACCAGTCCTGCCAGCGCGCCACACATGCCGCCGATGCCGACTACCGAAGCGGTCGCCTTTTTGGGAAACACATCGGAAACCAGCGTGAAGATATTCGCCGACCACGCCTGGTGGCCCCCTGCACCCAGGCCGATCAGGAAGATCGCCAGCCATTTGTTATCCGTTATCGCTACATAACAAACCGGGAGAATCACGACCGCACAGATCAACAGCGTGATTTTCCGCGCCTTGTTGACCGACCACCCCTTCTTGATGAAAGCTCCGGAAAGCCAGCCGCCGAAAATACTGCCACTGTCGGCGATCAGATAGATCACGAGGAATGGAAGCCCCATTTCCTTGATCTTCACGTCGAACTTGCCGGCTAGGAAAAGCGCACCCCAGAACAGGTAGAACCACCATACGGCATCGGTGATCTTCGCCACGCAAAAGGCCCAGGTTTCACGCTGCGGCAACACCTTCAACCACGGGATCGGAGTCTCGTTGAGCACGACTTCCGAATCGCTGTTGATGTAGTCGAGTTCCTCTTTGGAGAGTTTTGGGTGAGCTTCCGGCTTCTTGTAGTTGATCCACCAGAGGGCGACCCATATCGCACTCAGGACACCGGTGATCAAGAATGGGTAGCGCCAGTTCATCAGGTCTCCGGACCCTCGCTCGCCACCACTCCAGTAAACGATGCTGCCCACCACGAATGGTGCCGCAATCGCTCCCACGCTCGTCGCCGCGTTGAAAATCCCGGTCGCAAACGCCCTTTCCTTTTTCGGAAACCATTCGGCCGTCGTCTTGATGGCGGCGGGGAAGTTCCCTGCCTCACCAAAGCCCAAACCAAACCGCGCCAGCGAGAATCCGATCAGGCTGAACCCCCTGCCTACCGAGGCGTGCATCATGCCGAAAAAACTCCAAATTCCGATGGAAAGCACGTACCCTTTCTTCGTCCCCAAGCGGTCAATAATACCGCCCATTGAAAGCAGGCCGATCGCATAAGCAATCTGGAACGCCATCAGCACGTAGGAGTAATCCTGTTTCGTCCAGTCGAAGTGCTCGATCAGGTCGGGTGCCAGAACCCCCATGATGCTCCGGTCGAAGTAATTGATTGAGGTGGCGGCGAACAGCAGGGCGAGAATCCGGTAACGGTACATGCCAGTGGGTTTGATGGCGGCGGACATTTGGTGGGTTTGGTGGGTTTAGGCTTTGGATGATCCGGCAGATGGTTTGCGGGATTTGGAGGCTTCGCGCGTTCAGACAGGTGCCGTGTGCTCTACGCGTACCTATACAAAAAACTTGCACTTGCAATCAAGAACTTGGTTCTTTCAGGCAATCTGTGCCTGTTGAGGCGTGGTTTTTGAAACTGTAGCGGCCCCTCCGGGAGCGCATGACAAAGGGATGCGAAAGGAGAGCCCAAGCAGGTTCCAGCGGGCGGCTCTTGGGCGCTTCTTTCCCGCCTCTTTGGCCGGTGGACAGGAATGTCCACCCTCCTTACGCGGGAATCCGCGATGACTTCCGCAGCTAAACCGCGCGGTGAAGCTCGGCGGCCTGTGGTGCGGGCGGGGTCTCGCGGATTCCCGATGGGGACTCATGAATGTGGCGTTCCAGCCAGGCATCGGCCTTCGGGCGGCTTTTGAAAACCCGGAAGCGCTCGGTGTTGCGCGACCAATAGCCGAGCATGCGGATCACCCCATACATGGCGGAGCTGTTCACGGCGAATACCAGCCACCCGTATGAACGGTTTTGTTCCTGGCGCATCATCAAGGCGAGTCTGAGCACATCGTTGGCGGTCAAATCCAACTCCGCTCCGGTGAAGTCGATCAGTCCGTGGTGGTCCGCCGACCAGCAGGGGTCGGAACCCATCGCCGTAATCATCGAACGCAAATACCCCAAGCCAATCTTGCCGCGATATTCTTCAATGCGGATCTGCCGCTCCGTGTCGATCTGGTAGCGGCCTACGCTTACTGTGGATGAATATTCAGGGGTAAAAAATTTCATGGAGTTCTTTATTATCAGACCTCCGGGTGGACATTTCGTTCAAAAATTCCAAGGATTCCGCCTACGTAAGTGTCTGTTTTTGAGTATCTTACGTAAAACCAAAAGATAAGGAATACTTAAACAAACTCGCTGCAAGACCCATTAAATCAAGGGTAACGTCGCTGAAAAAATCGAGTGGCGGCCGGATGAGGCATTCAGGGAGTCCGTGGTTTTTTTTTAAAACTTCTGTTTGAGAATTCGCGCCCGGCTGCCTGCTGCCGTGGCGGGCTATTCCTGAATTTCGGGCGTGCGAATGAAACCACGCGGCGGGTATTTCTCAGGCTCGACCGCTACCGATATGCAGATCTCGCGCGGGTGTCGTGGGAGCTGGCGGATTGACTGCGGGGTGGCTGGCCCGCAGCCCGAGAGGATGAGGATGCAGCGAATGGGAAGAATGGAGAGGAAAATGGGAAGCTCCATGATTCCCATACATCCCATAATTCTCATTATCCCAGCAGGTGAAAGGATGGGGAGGAATGACAGCTCACAGGATCCGGGGCTGGGATGATGGGCGGAGAGGTCAGCCGCGAGGGCGCGGCCCCTCCTTCTCCTAGAGTCCTTGAAACCGGAAAGTCTTTGTAAATGAGTCAAGTTTTGAGCGCCCAATTGATTGACGATTGATGAGTGTTGATTTTTGATTTTTGATCTGGAGCTTGCGCGGTGGGGAAGCTCGTCTTCAAGCTCACTTCGCAAATCAAAAATCAGCAATCGGAAATCATCAATCCTCATCGGGAATAAATTGCTGGTCTGAGGCTTCGCCTCGCTGGATTACTCTTCCTGCGCTCTTGATCAGGGCTGGAGGGTAGGAGGGTGGGGTCAGCCGGTGGCCTCGGTCATGCGGTCGGCCATTTCGGCTTTTTGGAGTTCGCGGGTGAGTTCGGCCAGGTCGCCGGCCATGATGGCGGCGAGGTTGTGGGAGGTGAAGCCAATCCGGTGGTCGGTGATGCGGGATTGGGGGAAATTGTAGGTGCGGATTTTCTCCGAGCGGTCGCCGGACCCGATCAGCGAGCGGCGGTGGGAGGAGTAGGCCTCCTGCTGGCTGCGGAGTTTCTGCTCGTAGAGCTTGGTGCGGAGGATCTGCATGGCCGTTTCCCGGTTTTTGTGCTGGGAGCGGCCGTCTTCGCAGCGGACGTAGGTGCCGGTGGGGAGGTGGAAGATCTGCACGGCGGACTCGGTGCGGTTGACGTGCTGGCCGCCGGCACCACCGGCGCGGCAGACCTCGATCCGGAGGTCTTCCGGGCGGATTTCAACGTCCACTTCCTCGGCCACCGGGAGGACGGCGACGGTGACGGTGGAGGTGTGGATCCGGCCCTGGGCCTCGGTGGCCGGGACGCGTTGGACCCGGTGCACACCGGATTCGTATTTGAGGTGGCGGAAAACTTCGTCGCCGGTGATCTTGAGGATGACCTCCTTGAAACCGCCCACTTCCGAGGGGCTGCTTTCGAGGTGCTCGCATTTCCAGCCGCGGATTTCGGTGTGGCGCTGATAGAGACGCATCAGTTCGGCGGCGAACAACGAGGCTTCGTCGCCACCCGCGCCAGCGCGGATTTCCAACAGGGCGTTGCGATCCTCGTTGGGGTCGGCCGGCAGCAGGGCGTATTGGAGGTCTTCAGCGAGCTGGTGGATGGTGGCTTCCAGGGCGGGGATTTCCGCGGCGGCCATGGCGGCGAATTCGGGGTCATCGGACCTGGCCAGTTCCTGATTGTCGGCAAGCTGGCGGCGGGCATCCTCGTGTGTGTCCCAGAGGTCCAGGGTTTGCTTGAGCCGGCGATGCTCGCGGAGCAGGGTGGTCGCCCGCTTGGGGTCGGCAAACAACTCGGGATCCCCCACCGCTTCTTCAAGCTCGCGGAACCGATCACGGCGTTTGCTGATGAGGGCGGAGTAGTCCACTGGTGGGTAAAAGCTGAAAAGCTGAAAAGCTGAAAAGCTGAAATGGGGAGGAACGACCACACGGACCCGCAGTGAGGTGCGGGCCGGAGTGGGGCGTTGCCGGGCTAGGCGCCGGGGCGGGCACCGCCGGTGTCTGTGGTCGGGGCCGGGTTGTGCGCGGCGAACAGGTCGGTTTGCGGCATCGCTACGGGAGGCGGGGCAGCAGCCTCGGCTGCGGCCTTCTCGGCAGCGGCTTTCTCGGCAGCGGCTTTCTCGGCAGCGGCTTTCTCGGCAGCGGCTTTATCGGCAGCGGCTTGCTCGGCGGCGGCTTGCTCGGCGGCGGCTTGCTCGGCGGCGGCTTGCTCGGCAGCGGCTTTATCGGCAGCGGCTTTATCGGCAGCGGCTTTATCGGCAGCGGCTTTATCGGCAGCGGCTTGCTCGGCGGCGGCTTGCTCGGCAGCGGCTTGCTCGGCAGCGGCTTGCT
>JAIPKB010000292.1 GCA_021733795.1 Akkermansiaceae bacterium
TTTTCGGGTTGAACAAGACCTCCAGCGCAAACTTGGTCAAGCGCGCCTCGATGTAGCGCGGGGCGGCCGCACCGTCGCCGGTCAGGGTGTTGCCCCAGTTGCCCTGGGTGTCGATCAACAGGTCCTTCTGGCCGAGCTGGACCATCGCGTCGCCGATCGACTGGTCGCCGTGCGGGTGGTATTTCATGGTGTTGCCCACCACATTGGCCACCTTGTTGTAGCGGCCGTCGTCCAGTTCGTCGAGCGAGTGCATGATCCGCCGCTGCACCGGCTTGAGCCCGTCAAGCAGGTGCGGCACGGCGCGCTCGAGAATTACGTAGCTGGCGTAATCGAGGAAATAGTCCGAATACATCGCCCCCAGCGAGGCATGTTGGTCGGGATCGTGAGTCATCGGGCGGAACGATGTCCGGTCCCGGCGGGTGATGCAAGCTTAAGATATCGGAACTAGTCCGCTGGGGTGCGGGACAATGAAGTCGCCCTGGGGCGAGGGTCTGAATTGCTTGTCCTGCGCCCCGCATTGGCTGGTGGACAGTAAGGTCCACCCTCCTTATTGGAAGAGCCGTGGCCCGTGTGGTTGAATATCTCTGCTTTTCCGTGTCGGGACCCTGCCTGCCGAACTCGTTTGCGAATAGTCTTGCCGCCCCCCTCGGGAGCGGATACAATTAATCCCGTTCGCGTGCTTTGCCAGCTCCCCGCCTTTGGAAAGAGTCCGCGCAACGGCCTGAAAATCAATAAGCGCCCGTAGCTCAGTTGGATAGAGCATCCGCCTTCTAAGCGGAATGCCGCTGGTTCGAGTCCAGCCGGGCGTACTTGATTTGCCGATTTCCCGTCCGTTTGCCATCGTGCCGACCCAGAAGATTAGCGGGGATTTCACCGTCCGTGGTCATCCTGAGATCCGTGGTCAATAATCTGACGCGCACGGCCCTGTGGCTCAGCGGCTGACTGAAAAATGCAGAAAGGAGCGCGTTCATTCTGAACGCTGCCCGGGTGGACATGTTGTCCGACCTGCGAGCCTGTAGTGGCATTACCGCCTAGCCGACAGCATGTCGGCAAGACTCAGTCGATAGGATATCGACGCCCCTTTTTTTCAGGTTGCCACTCAGAACCGGAATGCTGCCGACAGGCCCACCTGGTTCTCGGGATCCGCATCGCTGCGGAAGTCGGCGCGCCAGTGGAGGCCCACACCGAAGTTGTCGCGGACGCGCCAGGTTGCCCATGGTGTCCACTCATCATTGCGTTGGCCGTCATCGGCCAAGGCGCCCACCATGGACACCAGATCCTTCACGGCGGCCAGCCCCTTGCCCGTGCAGGGGGAGGCGGCAGCATGGTGGTGCAGCCGGTGAGGTCGAGCGAAGCAAGGGCGGTCAAAATCACGCCGCGAGGGTGCCCGCACTTGCGGAGGGCAATAATTTTTCCGGAGTGGTCCCCGGATTCTGCTCGACGGTGGGCCGGTTGGTCTGATAGGGCTCCGCTCATGAAAACGACGTGCCACAACGCCCGAAGACGGAGTCTGTGCTTCCGGGTGGCATTTGCAGCTGATATACAACCGGATGTTGATGCAGTGCAGATGCAACCTGTGGTTCAATAGCACGGTTGGGCAAAAAATATGACCTTCTTCCAGCCAGCCGCAGATGAATCGGACACTTCCCAGTCATGTCCTGTATGCGGCGTTGGTCAGCCTGCAAGTTCACGTTATCCGGCTTACCTTTGTGATCGATGCGCCTCTCAGGCATCCGATGAGAGCGGACGCCTTTTGTCCTTCGGCAATACTGGAATAGGTGGTGGGTTCATTGCCACGTATGTCGATACTGGCGAGGAGCGAGTTTCACACGTCTGCTACGTTGCGCGATCTACCGGCCAAAGCGCAAAAGAAGGCTGCCTGATGAAATTGAACCGTTCTAACCGAAAGATTTCCCCTGCGGGGGAACCGCCAGCTGGGCGGATTTAACCAGTGAAAAGCCGGAGGCCTCCGGCTTTTCATCGACCCTGGGGAAGAAATGAATCCAATGACTCCCGCCAGCCGCAACAAAATCGCAGATTGTGCGGATTCATCTTGGTAGAGCGGGCAGGGCTCCCGGCACGGGCGGGTCGTTCGATGGAATGAAGGCGACAGAACCCCATGGTGTCCTCCGTATCGGATCTGTCACCGCGCGGCGCATCCCGGCTCCCTGCCGGGCCAACCTACTGATCCACTTATCATGATTTCCCTGACACTCTCCCGACTTGCCGCCATCGCGGTGCTGTTTTCCGCCACAGCGGTATCTGCCGAAAAGAAGGGCGCCCCGGCCAAGCTGGTGCGCATCGAGCATGAGGTCCGGCAGATCGAGGGCTGGAATGTACATGTCGACGTCAGCCTGCTGGACGGCAAACACAAGGAAACCGGAGATCTGGCGCTGCGGATCCTGGGCGAGCGCCTGCACCAGATCGCACTGCGCCTTCCCGCCGAGCCGGTGGCGCGGATGCGGGAGGTCCCGATCTATTTCGACCGGAACCATCCACTGGGGAACGCCCACTATCATCCCGCCCCCGGCTGGCTGAAGGAGCGCGGCTACGACACGGCCATGGGCAAGGCTGTGCAGATCACCGGGGCGGCGTCGCTGATCCGCGAGGCGCGCGGACCTAACAACTCATCGGTGATCCTTCACGAACTGGCCCACGCCTACCATGACCGGGTGCTGGGTTTCGATCACCCGGAGATCCTCGCCGGATACGGAAAGTTCTGTGACAGCCGCAAGTTCGACCGGACGCCGCACGTCTCCGGCCGCCGCAGCTCCCATTACGGCCTCACGGACCACAAGGAATACTTCGCCGAGATGACTGAGACCTTCTTCGTCGGCAACGACTACTTCCCCTTCAACCACTACCAGTTGTTCCACGAGCACCGGCCGAGTTACGACCTGATCGCCCGCGTCTGGGGCTCGGAGATCAAGCCGCCGGCGGAGGACGAGTCGTGCGATCCCGGCATTCTCGACTTGCGTATCCAGGCCACCCTGATGTCGCAGCGGGGTAAGTTTGACGAGGCTCTGGCTCTCGTGACCGAGGCGGAAGAGCGCGGTTCCGACGGCGAGGGCCGCCTCGCCGACCTGCGGAAGATGATCGAGGAGGAACGCGCCAAATCGGCAGCCGAAGAGGTCGATCAAGCTCCCTAAGAAGGGCACATGAAGATATCAAGGAAACGCCTTTTATGGGCTTTTGATAGGCGGCATGGAAGCGGCCGTGCAGCCCCGATTTCCGTGGACGCGGTCAGCCCCCCCCTGATACCGCTCTCCAAACCTCTCTTCAGCCCCTCATGCGCACCAACCCAGAAGATTTCCAGCAATAATGAAAGCTGACTGCGACACCAGGCGAACTGCAAGGATCGACTCGGGTGGATCGATCGAATCCAGCCTGGCGGGAAACGGGGACGGGAACACGGACAACTTGTAACAACCGCCATAATACGGAGTCTGCTTCCCTGCGAAATCGCGGGTTCCAGCGTGGTCATTCCGTGATTCGTGGTTGGTGATTTGGCCTGCACGGCCCGGTGGCTCAGCGGCTGTCTGAAGGATTCAGAAAGGAGCGCGTTCATTCTGAATGCTGCCCGGGCGGACAGGTTGTCCGACCTGCGAGCCTGCAGTGGCATTACCGCCTAGCCGACAGCATGTCGGCAAGACTCAGTCGATAGGATATCGACGCCCCTTGTTTTTCAGACAGCTTCTCAGAACCGGAATGTTGCGGACAGGCCCACCTGGTTCTCGGTATCCGCATCGCTGCGGAAGTCGGCGCGCCAGTGGAGGCCCACACCGAAGTTGTCGCGGACGCGCCAGGTGGCACCCAGGCCACAGAAAAACGCGTCCTCATCCAGCCCCTCGGCGGTGGCGCGGAAGGCCCGGCCGCCGGGGGCGAAACTGGCGCTCAGCGCGGCAGGGTCGTCGGTGCCGAGGGTCATGGTGAAGCCGATCCGGCCATCGAGCGTGAACCGGTCGCTCAGATCGGCCTCGGCCCGCAGGCTGATTTCCGCGAGGGCGGACTGGTAGCTGTCCTTGCCGACCATCAAGGCGATGGCCGAACCGGGACCTCCCGGTGTTTCGGTGAAGCCGTCCATGCTGCCGCAGACGTAGCGCAGACCGGCGGCGGGCAGCAGCCGGAACTTGTCGGTTTGATAGATGATCGAACTGGCTCCGAGGAAGAACTCGAACGCGTCACTATCGACGTTGGTAAACCCGGTGCTGCCGGGCGACCAGCCACCACCGCCGGTGGCGATCAGGCTGCTGCGGTTGCCGTCGAACGAGTATTTGCCGTAGGACAGGCCACCGGTGATCAGGGTGTGGGTGCGGTCGTCGATCAGGGCTTTGGCATAGAGCCCGAGCGACCAGCCGGTGACGTCGGCATCGAGCAGGGAACCATCGACCGAGCCGCTGTCGCCCGCGAAGTAACCGCCCACGCGGATGCGGTCGGTGAGGGTGGTGCGGGCACCGGCGATGAACCCGAAACCGCTGATGCGGTAGTCGGCGTTGTTAGGTGAGCTGTCGGTCCTGACATTGAAGTAATCGACGGCGGCGAAGTATTCCCAGGGATTGCTGAGGACCGGCGGAGCGGGCAGTGCGCCTTTGGCGTCTTTGGCACCGCTGGCCTGCGGGGCCTGGATGGACCCCAGCGAAGGGGCCTCGAGCGCGGCGCGTTGGTGGGAGCGGGTGGCATGGATGGCGTAGTCCTGGAAGCCGGCGTACACCTCGGGCGAGAGCCGGTCGAGCACGGTGGCATTGAGTCCGCCGGGGGCGAAGCTGGCACTGAGCGCGTTGAGCAGGTCCGGGTTGCCCGCGTCGGCGATGCCGCCGGTGATGGTGTAGCCGCCGCCGGGAGCGTGGGTGATGTTGGTGAAGTTAGGGTCGATCACGTCGTCGTAGAGCGAGATCCAGGTGGAGGTTTGGTTGGCGGTGGTGTTCCACAGCCGGGCACCGGAGGCTGGCGGCAGGACCAGGGTCATCACGGTGCCATTGGCGGGGTTGAACCACACCGCGCCATCGAGGGTTTCGGTTAGGGTGGAGAAATTGCCGCTGTAGGCAGTGGCGGCGACGACCTGGATCGGGACGAATGGGACTATCCGGGTGAACGGAATGATCTCGGGGTCCGAACTGATGATCGGATCGAGCACCAGCGTGCCGCCGAAGGTGGCTGTGCCACCGACGGTGACGAGGTCGGTGTAATCGGTAGCGACATTGAGGCTGAGGGTTCCGCCCGGGCTGTTGGTGAAGTTTCCTGTGACTTGGAGGGTCCCACCCAAGAACCCGCCCGGTGCAATGTCGGCAGTATTTGTCAGGTCACCCTGCCAGGTGCCCGCACCAGTGGTGGAGAGGAGATCATAGGACTGCGTGCCATTGGCAACGAGGGTGCCAATGGGGCCGATGTTCAAATTGCTGGCAGCAAGCGAGCCGGTATTGGTGAGAACTCCCCCAATAATACCAATTCTTTCGGCGGTAATGACGCCGAAATTGGCAACGTCCCGGTAGGTGGTTAGAGACGTGGCCACCAGCGAGCCGGAGACCAAGGAGCCGTCATTGAGGGTGGCGGTGGTGGTGGTCAGGGTGGCGGAGCCGGTTAGAGTGCCGCCGTTGGAACGGTAACTGGCGATTGTATCATCGGCGTTAACGGTCAGCACCCCATCATTGGTTAGCTCGGCGAGGGTGGAGAGCCCGCCGTTGGCGTCGATGAGGGTGGCGCCGCCGGCGATGGAGACAGGTATGTTGGTGGAGGTTCCGGTGAGATTCAGTGTGCCGCCGGTCACATCCAGCAAGCCGTGACCGAGGGTGCCGGAGACCAGCACATCGCCAGTGCTGGTCGTGCTCCCGCGGAGATTTCCAGCAATCGTGCCGCCGTTGAGAGTGGAGCCGGCCCTTGCTTCGAGAATTCCGGTGCCATCCAGGCTGCCGGTTCCATTCTGAGTGTAGCTGAGGATCGTGTTTGCTCCGTTGAAGGTCAGGACACCGTCATTGGTTACAGCCGGAGCGAATGCCAAGCCGCTATTGGCAACCAACAGCCGACCACCGGAAAAGATATGAATTGGCCTCTGGTTGGTGATTCCGGTAAGAGTCAGTGTCCCGCCCGTCACGTCGAGCGAGCCGTCGCCGAGGGTGCCGGAGACGAGGACATCGCCGGTGCTGGTGGTGTTGCCGTTGAGTTTGCCAGCGACCGTGCCACCGTTGAGGGTTGCACCACCCGTGGCGGTCAGCACGGCGCTGCCGTTGAGAATGCCGGAGCTGTTCTGGGTGTAGGTGGTGACAACATCGTCGGCGTTGATGGTGAGGATGCCGGCGTTGGTGAGCGCGGCGGTGTTGGCGAGACCGCCGTTGGCGTCGATCAGAGTGGCTGGAGCGGCGATGGTGATCGGGGTGTTGG
>JAIPKB010000020.1 GCA_021733795.1 Akkermansiaceae bacterium
GGGAGAAGGGTGATCGGCCTGTGTTTCATGCCGCCCAAGCCGCTCTCCTCGCCATTCCCGGTCACGCGGAGTACTACCGTGACCGGATTCTCAAGGCACGGGAGGAGTACGAGCACACGCAGCCGGAAATGGGGCCGCACCCGGCAAAGCTGGTCGATGAACAACGCAGCCACCGCCAGCAAACCGCCGCCGGAGCCGCCGATCCGGCCATCACTGCCGCCGCCCCATCCACCTCCGGCCCGAAGGCGCTTTCCCGAACAGCCGCCCTGATCGCGATCCTCGCCGTCCTCGCCGCCGGGACATGGTATTTCCTCCGCCGGCGCAATTCACCGCCGACATGAGGCCCGGGTTTGAATATCCACTCCTGCCCGCCGAAGTCCGTCGGGTGATTTGCGGCCTGCGTTTGATCCCGGCGTACTCAGCTGTCAGCCAATCCGGTGTTGTCATGAGATTCGCCAGAATGGCTTTCTTAAATGCTGGAAGTCGCCAGGAAGACCGCCACGCCACAGGTGGAGCATCAGGACTCCCATCCGGCGGACGTGCCGGAAACCCTGGCGTCGATCACTGCCATCGGGCCGGAACTCGGCTGACAACCCCGGATTTCCTTCCCCGACGGGCCGGATTCCTGATCTCCGCAGCCCACGGCTCTCCCGCCCCAAAAAACACCCCTGCCTTACACTTTTTGGGGGTTTGCTTTACACCTCGGTTAGATCGTGCCAGCCTGCTAGCTGGTGCCGGAATCCGCCTGATCCGACCAGTGGAGACAATCGGCAACTTTGGGACTTTTGAGGTGGATTCTCGCCACTCCGCATTTTTTTTGCTTGCTGAAAATCGAGGTCTTGTTGTTTTCCATCTCGTCCATCAGCCGCAACGGTACCGAATCTAATCCATCCCCCTTCCGATTCGCAGATTTTTTGCTTTATTAAAACTTTTTTCTTGCTAGATCATTTTATTGGTTGTATTTGCCAACTATGGCTACGACATTACTTCCAATTCCTTGGAAAAATCATCGGCTCTGGTTGGCGACTCTCGCCATGCCCTGCATACTGGTCGCCCAAGAACCCTCGATGGGGACTGTCGGCTCAACTACCCAAACAGTCGATCCGAACTCGCCGGATGTCACCAAATCCACCACCTATGATCTAGGCGACCGGAAGATGGTGGTGCAGGAGGTCACCGAGACTACCCTGCCGATCCAGCCCGTCCCGGCCCCCCCCGTCCCCACCGCCAAGCCATCGTCCAAGTTGCCGCCGGAGCTTGCCGCGCGGCTGGCCCTGCTCGCCAAACGCCGCAGCCTCTCGTTCGGCGGCACTGTCTATATCACCGCCAGCGGCACCCGCCGCAGCCTTATCGCCTGTCACCCGCCGGAGGGTGGTCAACCGGTGGTGTTCTGGTCGTCCATCGACTGGGATTTGCTTAGGGTTGGCCGTTTCGTGTCCCCGGAGGGCTTGGAATACACTCTGATGAACATGGTGACAACGATCGACATCGCCCGGGCCTCGGCGATGTGGGCCCGCCGCGGCCGGTCCTATCAGGCACCCGCCATTCCCGAGTTCGCCGCTGGCGCGGCCTCCTACCGGATTGTCTCCGGGAATCCGTCCCCGGCCATGCTCTCCGATCTCAACGTCATACATGCCATTTACGACCGGGAGCATGCCGCACTCATCGCGCTCCAGTTGAAACGCGACGAGGCCCGCAGCCTTGCCATCGAGGCGGCCAAACAACCTCAGCCGCCCCCACCGGACATTATCATCCAGGGCCGGCCGATGACGCCGGAGGAACTGGCCCCGCCCAGCAACCGGCAGCCCGCCACCACCACCCCCTGACCTAGCCGCGCTATGAAACTCCCTATTTGCCTGCTTCCGCTGCTCGCAATCACCGTCCCCGTTTCAGGATAGGTCGTCCAGAGTATGAACCCGCTGGAAATCCACCTCGTGGGATCCCAAATCCAACTTACCTGGGAGGGTGCCTACCTGCGCCCCTACCAGCTCGAAGTCAGCCCAGACCTCCTCACCTGGGCGGAGATCGGCCCCTTCTATGTCGGTGAGGCGGCCCCGCTCGGCTACACTAATACCAACACCGTACCCCGCCTCTTCTACCGTCTCCGCGAAGGTGCCATGCGCCCGGGCTTCGACGACGTGGAGTTCGGTCGGAATGATGACAAGACCTATCCCGACTCCGACGACAACCCGGCTCCGGTGGAATGGGTGGACATCGGCTTTGACGTCCACTACTATGGCACCACCTACAGCCAGTGTTATGTGAACAACAACGGCAACATCACCTTCGACGGGGCCTTGCCCATATACACGCCGAAACCCCTGGGTTCGCAGAACGCCGTCCTGATCTCCGCGTTCTGGGCGGATGTGGACACCCGCCATCAGGACTCCGGGCTCACCCGGTTCTCCAGCCAGCCGGAAATGGCCGACGGCCGCCAAGCCTTCGGCGTCACCTGGCGGAACGTAGGGTATTTCGAAACGCGGATGGACAAAACCAACAGCTTCCAATTGCTGCTCATTGATCGCAGCGATGTCAACACCGGGGACTTCGACGTGGAATTCAACTACAACCAGATCCAGTGGGAGACCGGTGAAGCCAGCGAAGGTGTCGACGGCTTGGGCGGCTTACCCGCCAGGGTCGGCCTAGCCGATGGCACAGGCGGCTACATCGAATATGCCGGCTCCGGCGAGACCCTGGCCTTTCTCGACCGCAAGCCTAATGACAACGATCCCAATTTCGTCCAAGGCCTGATTTACCAGATGCTCAACAGCACGGTTCCCGGCAGGCTCGTCATACCGGTGCGCAACGGCATACCTGTTCTGCCCGATGGCTACTTCCAGATTGACGCGGGTTCCGACATCCCCCTCGGTTACAGTGGTGGCTCCTCGTTCACCTTGTCTGGGTCCATAACGCCAGCCAATGCCACCGACGTGAGTACCGTCTGGGAACAGGATTTCTCAAATGGCGCTCCTGAGGCCGAAATTGTTTCACCCAATTTGCTGACCACCGTCGTCAATATCCCAGAGCCGGGAGCGTATGCTTTTCGCCTGACAGGAACCAAACAGGGAACTTTCGGTGTGGTGAGTTCGGATTTGGTCACGATTACCCATCCGAGTGTGCTTGTGGTGGAGGGCGGCGACTACTATTTGCCTCCCGGCTCCACCTACCAGAAGATGCTCTCCCTCGCCAAAGCCACTTGGAACGGGGCCAACATCGCCAACGTCACATGGACCGTGGTGACCGGCGATGGGGCGGTCATCCAGAATCCTAATGTAATCCGCCCGACCGTCACACTGCCCGCCCCCGGCACCTACGAGTTCGAGATCACGGCCACCACCAACACCTCCCCGCCATTTGTCAAAAAGGCTATCGCCACCTTAATCCTCGCCGCATCCTAGCCCAACCGACACCATGAAATCATCACCATTCCTGCCACTAGTCCTGGCTTTGTTACTGGAACCCCATGTCGGCGAATGCGCGACCTCCGTTAGTATTCATTGGTATAACGACTTCCCGAACGGCACTGAATTGACAGACATTGACCGAACACCTCTAACAACTGGAACGGAAAATGGAGGCGATGGAGCGGTTTTGCAACTAGGTTACTACACCAGCGGATCGTCGGCCAATCCGTTTTCCGGGGACTGGGTTCCACTGACGGGTCCTGGCAGCGACCCGCTTCTTTCAACAACGATCGGAGACACTATATGGGATGTCCCGGGCAAGTTCAACATCACCACCGGTTTCAAGTCGGATTATCCGAACGTGCCACCTTCCGGCACGCCGCTGGCCATCCGCTTCTATGATTCCACCTCTCTGCCCACCGCCAACTATTTCAACGCCGTATCCAACACCGACGGCACCTGGGACTGGACCACCACCGCTCCATCAGCTACAATGACCCTTGCGATCCGGTTATCCACCGCCACCCAGGTCTGGCAGGGAGGTGCTGACAGCGCCTTCCGAACCACCATCCCGGTCCCGGAGCCCTCCACCCTGTGGCTGCTGGCCAATCCCCTGTGGTTTGTGTTGCGACGACGTAGGAGCGACGGGAGGTGACCCCCATGCCGCCAAGGATGAGCGGTTGAATCATGATGGTCGACAAGAAGCCCCACTCCCGGCACCTATGAGTTCGAGATCACGGCCACCACCAACACCTCCTCGTCGTTCGTCAATACGGTTATTGTCACCTTGATCCTCGCCGGTTCCGCCGGATGCGGGTGGTGTTGCACGATAAGGTGACAGAGAAGCTATTGGCGTTAGGATGCCCTGGCCACCGCGCAGACCTTGGCCCAGGTCGAGGGACTTCCCGCCGGGATTTCCACCGGGGCCAATGTCTGGGCCGCCTTGCAGGTCGCCCGTCGCCCGGAATTCAAAGGCAAGCGGATTGTCACGGTGGGGTGCTCCGCCACCGAACGCTATCTATCCACCCCGCTCGCGGAGAAGCTCCGCGAGGAATGCGCCAACCTGCCGGTCCACGAGGTGTGAGTTGGGTCTCTACAGCGACTTCACTGCCGCGATCACGTGGTCCTTGGTCATGCCGAGTTGCTCCATGACCAGTGGGGCGGGGGCGCTGATGCCGAAGCGGTCGATGCCGAGGACGCGGCCGCCGGTGCCGACGTATTTCCACCAGAGGCCACTGACTCCCGCCTCGATCGCGACCCGCCGGGTGCAGGTGGCGGGCAGCACGGCCTCCCGGTACTCCGGGCTCTGGCGCTCGAAGCGCTCGAAACACGGCATGGAAACCACGCGGACACCGTCACCCAGTTGGGCGGCGGCGGCGAGGGCATGCTGGAGTTCGGAGCCGCAACCTAACAAGATGGTGGTGAGCGGACCGGTTTCCTGGCGGGCGATGTAACCGCCGCAGGCAGTTCCGTCACGCCGGGCACTGACGCTCAGTTCGTTCATCATGGGCACCGCTTGGCGGGTGAGGATCAGGGCGGTGGGGCCGTCGGTGCGCTGCATTCCTGCTTCCCAGGCTCCCGCCGTTTCTTCGGCATCGGCCGGGCGGATCACGTCGAGATTGGGGATCACGCGCAGACTGCTCACGGTTTCCACCGGTTGGTGGGTGGGGCCGTCCTCGCCCACGCCCACGGAGTCGTGGGTGAAAATATAGGTGACCGGCAGGCCGGACAGCGCGGCGATGCGGATCGAGCCGCGGAGGTAGTCGGCAAACACCAGGAAGGTGGCGCAACTGGGGCGGAACAGGCCGTCATAGGCGAGGCCGTTGCAAATCGCGCCCATGGCGTGCTCGCGGATCCCGAACCAAAGGTTGCGGCCGGTACGGTCGGTGGCGGAGAAATCCCCGGCGTCCTTCAGGTAGTTCTTGGTGGAGCCGAACAGGTCGGCGCTGCCGGTTAGAAGGTCCGGCATGGCCTTGGCCAGGTGGTTGATGACGACTCCGCCGGCGCTGCGGGTGGCATCCTGGTAGTCCGGGGCAAAGGCGGGGATCCGCTCGTTGAGGTCGGTCGGGACGGCTTTCGCAACACAGTCGGTCAGTTCGGCAGCCAGTTCGGGATTGGCGGTGGCCCAGGCATCGTAGGTTTGCTGCCATGCCTCGAACTGTTGTCCGAGCGCCGACCGGTGGTCGGCGAAAAACGCGGCGACTTCCGGGGAAACGTAGAACAGTTCGTCGGCGGGCAGGCCGAGTCCGGCGCGGGCGGTGGTGCTGAATTTCGCGCCGCCTTCGCCGTGGCCTTTGGCGGTGCCGGCCACTTCCGGGATGCCCTTGCCGATTACGGTTTTGGCGATGATCACCTTGGGTCGGCCATTGTCGTCGGCCTTGGCCTTCTCGATGGCTACGGCGAGGACCGCCAGATCGTGGCCGTCCACGGTGACGGCGTCCCATCCTTGGGAGCGGAAGTAGGATTCGGTGTCTTCGCTTTGGGTGACAATGGCCATCGCGTCGAGCGTCACGTCATTGGAATCATAAATCAGGATCAGGTTGTCCAGCGCCTGATGGCCGGCGAAGGAGATCGCCTCGCGCGTCACCCCTTCCTGGAGGCAGCCGTCGCCCATGATGGCGATCACATGATGGTCGAAGATCGTGTGTGCGGACGTGTTGAAGCGGGCGGCGGCGCGTTTGCCGGAGATGGCGTAGCCCACGGCATTACCCACCCCTTGGCCGAGCGGGCCGGTGGTGGCCTCCACCCCCGGGGTTTCACCAAACTCGGGATGGCCCGGGGTGATCGAGTGCAACTGGCGGAACTTCGCCACATCCTCGCGGGAAACGGCGTATCCGGCCAAGTGCAGCCAGCTGTAGAGGAACATCGAACCGTGGCCGGCGGAGAGGATGAACCGGTCGCGGTTCAACCATTTCGGGGCTTGCGGATGGTAGCGGAGGGCTTGGCCGAAGAGCGCGGCTCCGATTTCGGCGCTACCCAACGGGAGCCCCAAATGCCCGGAGGAACAGGCGTGGATGGCATCGATGGCGAGTCCGCGGGCTTCGTTGGCGGCTTTGGCGAGGAGGGCTGTGTTCATGGAATAGGGATGTCGGTTTGGAGTCGGGGCGGTTTTTATCGGGTCCGGTGGGAATTGTCAAACCCTCCGGGGTTTCACCCCACTCATGAGCACGGAGGCTTAATCCGTGGTCGGCAAACCCTGAACCGGAAGAATTCGAACCACGGATGACGGAGGGACACGGATAGCAGCAAGAGTCAGGCGGAGCCCATCATCCGTGTCAATTTGTGAGAGCGGTGGTTCCCATCATCCAATATCGAAGGTTCCCCGTTCTCTCACACCGACACACTGACCTACCGAAACACCGGGTGCCCTACCCTTGAGGGCATCAAACATGAATCGCGTGGCCGCCGGCGGCGAGGGTCGCCTCGTGGATCACCTCGGACATGGTGGGATGGGCGTGGATGGTGGAGTGGATGTCCTCCGCGGTCAGTTCCTGGTCGAGTGCCAGCCCCATTTCCGCGATCAACTCGGTGGCATTCTCCCCGATCAGATGCGCGCCTAACAACTCTCCGTGTTTCCTGCCAAACAGCAGCTTGGCAAAACCTTCCGGCTCGCCCGCGGCGATCGCCTTGCCGATCGCCCCGAACGGGATCTTGCCGACGGTATAGTCGATGCCCGCTTCCTTGAGCGCGCGTTCGGTTTGGCCGACCGAGGCGACCTGCGGGTGGCAGTAGGTGCAGCCGGGGAAATTTTTCACCTTGCGGGGCGTGTGGTCGGGCAGGAAGATCCCCTCTACCGTCTGGACCGCCTCGAACGATGCGGTGTGGGCCAGCCACGGCGGACCGGTGATGTCGCCTGCGGCATACACCCCCGGGATCGAGGTCTGGTAGCGGTCGCCCACGGTGATGAACCCGCGTTCGGACAAGGCCGGTTGCACGCCGCCGGGGAGCACCGGTTGGATGCCGACCGCCACCAGGCAGACATCCGCGCTGATGACGCCGTTTTCCTTGGGGCCTTCCACCGTGAGATCGACGTGGCTGCCATGGTCGGCAGTGGCGGTGATTTGGGTGTTGGTCAGGCAGCGGATGCCCTGTTTGATCAGGGATTTTTCGAGCGTTTCGCCCACTTCGTCGTCCTCCACCGGGAGGATCCGCGGCAGCATTTCCACCAGGGTCACCTTGGTGCCGAAGGCGTTGTAGATGTAGGCAAACTCCACGCCGATGGCCCCGGCGCCGACGATGATCATGCTCTTGGGCTGTTGTTCGAGCACCATCGCTTCTTTAGAACTGATCACGGATTTGCCATTGAATGGCAGCGGCGGCAGCGGCCTGGACTGGCAGCCGGTGGCGACCAGGATGTGGCTACCTTCCAGCGTCTGGGTGGAGCCATCCGGTGCGGTCACGGTCACCCGGCCCGGGGCTTCGATCGAACCGAGGCCGCGGACATAGTCGACCTTGTTTTTTTTGAACAGAAACTCGATTCCGCCGGCCAGCCGGTTGGAAACCTTGCGCGAGCGGCCGATCACCGCCTGCCAGTCAAACGACAGTCCCTCCACCTTGAGCCCGAACTCGGCGGCCCGGTGGGCGAGGGTGTGATAGAGTTCCGCGTTTTTGAGCAGCGCCTTGGTGGGAATGCAGCCCCAGTTGAGGCAGGTGCCGCCCGCGCGGTCGGCCTCGACACAGGCGACCGTTTTCCCAAGCTGGGCGGCGCGGATGGAAGCGACGTAGCCGGCGGGGCCGCCGCCGATGACAATGAGATCGTAAGCCATGATGATGTGGTGGGTTGGGGTTGCCCGCGGAGCATGGCCGCCGCCAGCCGGGTTGTCAAAGCGGGAAAGTCGCGGATTGAACACAGTGATTTTGTTTTCGCGCTTGTGGCACGGGGTGAGTCCGGGCAGTTTCCCCGCCATGCCGGCCTGTCTGAGCACCACCCAGCAACGGATCGACCGAGCGGCCACGCCGTTGCCGGGCGGAGAGCCCTACGAAAACCTGCGGCCGGTCCCGATCCCGGCCAGCCATCATCTGCGGCCGCTGGTCGAGGTCTTGATCGAGCGGTTTCCCCAGGTTTCCCCGGCGGAATGGGTGGCCCGTTGCGCGGCGGGACGGTTCATCGGCCGGGCGGGTCGGGTGTTTGCCGCAGCCGATCGTCTCGCCGCCGGCGAGCGGGTGATGCAACGGTTTCCCGATTTTCTCGAGCCGCCGGTGTCCGTCGACATCCGGATGGTGTATGAAGACGAGGCGATCCTGGTGATCGACAAGCCCGCGCCACTGCCGATGCACCCGAGCGGCCGTTTCAACCGCAACACGCTGCAACACATTCTCCAACTGGCGCTCGCACCCGCCGCGCCACTGGCCCTCCACCGGCTGGATGCCAACACCACCGGACTGGTGGTCTTTGCCCAAAACCGCCGGTGCTGCCGGCACCTGCAGCAGCAGTTTCTGGCGGGCGCGGTGGAGAAACATTATCGGGTCAGGGTGGCGGGACAGCCTGAGGAGGAACGCTTCACCATCACCGCTCCGATATCCAGCAAACCCGGCGTGACCGGCACCCACCGGGTGGATGAGGCGGCCGGGCGGGCCGCACTAACTGAATTCCGGGTGCTGCGGCGGCTCCCGGACGGCACCGCTTTGTTAGAAGCGAGGTTGGCCACCGGGCGCACCAATCAGATCCGGGTCCACCTCTGGCAGGCCGGGCATCCGGTATGCGGGGATCCGGCCTACCTGCCGGGAGGCGGAATCGGCGGGGTCCAGACGCTGTCACTGGCAGCGCCTCCCCTGCAACTCCACGCCCGGCGGCTGGCGTTCCGGCATCCGGACGATAACCGGCCGCTGGAGTTTGTTTCCGGGCGGCAGCCGGAGTGGGGTGAGGAGACCTCAAGCGGGATATGAAGGGGCCGCATGAGGCGAACGGGACGGGTGTTCTCGCCTCATCGCCTCATCCTTGATTTCCTGTATTTTACTTGAGGATAATCCGGCTTCGTCTGGGACTGAGGTTTGATTCAGATCATTCTTTAATCGAGTCGCGCGATCCTTGTGCTGCCATTGTCTGGTGCGACGATCCTGGCCGACTGGCGGCGGATGTCGGACACTGTGCCCCTTCCAGCCAAACACCCTGGGTTCTGGCCGGAATGCGGACGAATTTTATTGACGGGTGGGGCCGCAAGGCTGTAAATTGAATCTGCAAGCGCATGTGAGTGAATTTCCAGTGGTGCCAAGACACATGGAATTGGTAGAAAATGCATTTAACATCACCTCCGTCATGAGAACTCTGTTAGTCGCACTGTTGCTTATTGTTCCATTTTTTTCAGTCTATTCGGAAGAATTTAGATTGTGGCATGAAAATGGCACTGAGCGCACAATTGTTGCAAGGTTGGTTGGCAAGGATGATACTGCCGAGACCGCCTCATTGATGCTCAAGAATACTAAGACTATCAAAATGGATATAGCCAAGCTATCCGAGGAAGATCAGGAGTACATCAACAAGTGGATGAAACCGATTGCGCCAAAGGATCAATTGACTGTAAGAGTGGTCAAGAGTGGCAATCTTCCAGGTGGATATACCAAGGAGTTGGCAATTGATATTGTGGCGGGTGCAGATGACGTTCAGCTTGAAGCCTCGTGTGAATGTTCTGCGGGTGAAAAAATTCAAGAAACAATAAGTGCGGGAGAGACACGAACATTTCCTCTAAGCTGCCACAACAGGTACATTGTTCGTCTGTACGCTGAGGATCTGACTCTTTTAGACGAAGAAACCTCTACGAAAAAGACTGGCGTCAGCAAGGCTAAGTGAGCGACTGGCATTTGTCGCCTGATGGAAAGAGAGGGGGTCGACGAGCAGGGGCAGCGGGTGGAGAAGGTGGAGAGGTATCGGGTGAGGTATTTTTCGGATGGGGCGGTGTTGGGGTTCGGGATTTTGTCAATGGGTTGTCTGAGGCGTGCCGTTGGCGCTTCGGTCCAGGAGAAAGAACGGAGCAAGGCCGATGCGCGGAGCGGCGAGCGGCGCGAAGGGGGTATTGTGGAGTGCGCGGGATTTGCGGGTGGGGGTGGAGGGGTAGCGAGACCTCAGTCCTCCGGCACGCCGAGTCTGGCGCGGACCTTGGCGAGTTCGTCGGATAGGTCGCCCCAGCGGCTGTAGGCGTTTTCGAGCGATTGCATGACCTGCTCGATGGCGACCGAGGTCTCGCGGAGTTTGTCGGAGTCCGCGACGCATTCGTCGCTGGACAGGTGGTTTGTTAGGGCGAATTGTGCCGCCTCCATTTTGGCGATGCGGGCTTCGAGTTCGGCCAGTTCGGTTTCCAGCGGCTTGAGCTGCTTGTTGCGCATTTCCCGGATTTCGGCGTCGATCCGGCGCTGGTCCTTGCGGGAAGTCGCCGGGGCGGTGCCGGCGGCTGACGAGCTGCGGACCGGCTGCCGGGCAAAGGCGGCGCGGGCTTCGTCGGCCGCGGTTTTCTCCAGGTAATAGCTGATGTTGCCGTGATAGAGGGTGGGCTGGCGGCCGGGGCGGAACTCGAGGGTCCTGCTCACCAGCGGATCGAGGAACGAGCGGTTGTGGGAAACGATCAGCACGCTGCCGGGGTAGTCGATCAGCGCGCGCTGGAGCACGTCCTGCGACTGCATGTCGAGGTGATTGGTCGGTTCGTCGAGGATCAGGAAGTTCGCCGGGGTGAGCAGCATGCAGACCAGCGCCACCCGCGAGCGCTCGCCGCCGGAGAGGACGCCCACCCGCTTGAACACGTCGTCGCCGCGGAACAGGAAGCAACCTAACAGGTTGCGCGCGTGGGGCAGGCTTTCCCGGCTGGCGGCGCGCTCGACGGTTTCCAGGACGGTTAGATCGGGTTCGAGTTCGTCCGAGTGGTTTTGGGAGAAAAACGAGACCGCCACCTTGTGGCCGAAGGCGTGGCTGCCGGCGTCCGGGGCCTCTTGGGCGGTGATGATCCGGCAGAAGGTGGATTTGCCCGCGCCATTGGGTCCCACGATCGCGAATTTCTCGCCCTTGTTGATTTCGAAATCAAAGCCGCTGAACACGTTGAGCGCGCCATAGCTTTTGGCCACACCTTCCAGTTTGCCCACCAGATGGCCGGACGGCGGGGGTGGCGGAAATTTGAAATTCATCACCGCATCCGCCTGTTCGGGTGCGGGGATTCGCTCGATTTTCGCCAGCAGCTTGATCCGGGACTGGACCAGGGTGGCCTTGTTGGCGGAAGCGCGGAAGCGGTCGATAAACCGCTTGTGGTCGGTGATTTCCCGTTGCTGGGCCAGGTATTGCTTGAGCAGGGTTTCGCGGCGCAGTACGGATTCGCGCTCGTAGTAGCTGAAATTTCCCGCGTATTCCTCGGCCCGTCCGTGGTGGAAGGCGATCGTCCGGGTGCAGAGGGTGTCCAACAAGCCGCGGTCGTGCGAAATGAGCAGGATCACTCCGGGGTAGTTGACGAGGTATTGCTCGACCCATAGTTGGGTGTCCAGATCGAGGTGATTGGTGGGTTCGTCCAAGAGCAGCACCTCCGGTTCCTGGAGGAATAGCTTGGCCATCGCGATCCGCATCTGCCAGCCGCCGGAGAACTCGGAGCAGTCGCGTTGGAAATCCTCCCGCTTGAAACCCAGCCCCTGGAGCACGGATTCGATTCGCGGTTTCATCTGCTCCGGGTTGGTGCCGTCCAGTTGGAGTTCCAGTCCGCCGATCTCGTCGAGCATTTCGGCGTAGGGCGAGGACCGGGGGTCCAGGTGGGTCAGTTCCTTGGAAAGCCGGTCGATTTTCTCCCGCAGGGCCACGGATTCGCCGAAGGCCGACTCGGTTTCGACCCAGAGGGTTCGCCCGCGGACGTGGATGCCTTCCTGCGGCAGGTAGCCGATGCGGGTGCCCTTGGGGGCGTGGATGAGTCCGGCGCTGGGAGGTTGCAGGCCGGCGATGCATTTCATGAGGGTGGTTTTGCCCGCGCCGTTGTGGCCGGCGAAGGCAATCCGCTCGCGCGGTTGCACGGAAAACGACAGGTCGCTAAAAAGCACCCTGGCACCAAATTCAACTCGAAGTGACTGAACGGAAATCATCGGACGCGGTGATTGCACGGTTCCGCGCCGAGGTCAACGCCGGAAACGCGGGGGTATATGACAATGGAGTCAAAATTCCGCAAGCACAGGCAGGGACCGGTCTCCGAGCGGTCCGGCGGGGGCGAGACCGCACTTCCATCCAATCCCAAGCCACCCGGCCCGTCCGTCCGCACCCATTCCCGATCGGGATGTCGGCGACCCCACGCCGTTTTTCCCGCGCACGGGGCTGTTCCCAGCCGGACCGCCCGGAGGTCGGTCCCTGCCTGCGGTTCCCGGGGTGGCGGGGCGGTTGACTTTTTTGTCATGCACCCGAAACGCGGTTGCATCCATGCCCGGGCTTGCCCACCGCCGGTTTTTGCGCTAAACTAATCGCTGGTTACTGCGCCTATCCCCTCCCGACTCCCGACTCCCGACTCCCGACTCCTACCTCCTCCCCTCATTCACGATCGACGGTCACAGACCGCCGCTACAACGCGCTCTCCATTTCATGCTCCCCTCCGCCCGTCCCCGCTCGATGGTCTTGCAGTTTTGCAAGTGGTTGCTGGTTGTTTGCAGTCTGCTGGTGATCATTCCGATGGCGTTTCTCACCGGCTGCCAGTCCAAGTTGATCTATTTCCCCCGGGCTTATCCACCAGGCGTGCCCGCATGGTGGGCCAATGAAACCCAGGGGAAGCCGCTCGACTACACCACCAGCCAGGGCCGGCAACGGGCATTTCTGTTAGGAAACCGGACGAATCCGGAACATTTGTGGATTGTCTGCGCGGGCAATGCCACGCTGGCCCTCGAGTGGTCGCCATGGCTGCGGGCCAACGCACCGGGCGACGATGCCTGGCTGCTGGTGGATTTCCCCGGCTACGGTGATTGTGAGGGGAGCCCCAGCCCCGGTCGGATCCGGGAGTCTTTCAAAAAGGTGCTGCCCGTCGCCGCCGCCGAACTCGGTTGGTCGCTGCCGGCGGACTCGGGCAAACTCCGGTTTTTCGGTCACAGTCTGGGAGCCGCCGCGTGTTTGATTGCGGCCACCGACCACCACATTCAACAAGGTGTGCTGGTGTCGCCCTTTACCAGCACGATGGACATGGCGCGCGAGGTGGTCGGTCTGCCGGTGGGTTTTCTCATCTGGCACCGCTATGACAACGTGGGCAGGTTGGACGAACTGACCACCGCCGGTCCGGCGAAAATCATCATGCTTCACGGCACGGCCGACGAGGTGATTCCGGTGGAGATGGGCCGTCGGTTGGCCGCCCGCCACCCGGGAACGGTCAGGTTGCATGAAATCAAGGGCGGGCATCACAACGATCTGAATGAGGTCGCCCGTGCCGAGTTGATCGAGGCGATCCGCGAGGCAGGCCGCTGAGACATCAGCAAGGGGTTCGAGTATTCGACACAAACGGCCCGCATTTTCACGAATGGTCAGGGTGGCGTGGTCACGACCTTGAGCCGGGCGAAGAGAGCTTGTCGCCGCCTGCGGTACCGGAGACTGCGGTCTCGACCTTCCCGGTCCCCTCAACGACAATCCCCGCCACCTTGCGAGTGACGGGGATTGCTGGATTGGGGATGAGATAGAGGTCCTGGATTTAGCCCGGGATCAGGTCCTTGACGGCCTCGCGCTCTTCCTTGAGTTCGGTGATGGAGGCATCGATTTTCTCACGGCTGAAGGCATCGATCGGCAGGCCTTGGACGACTTCCCACTTGCCGTTTTCGAGGGTGCGGATGGGCATCGAGGCGATGAGGCCTTGTTCGATGCCATAGGAACCATCCGAACAAACGGCGACGGAGTGCCAGTCGCCGGCCGGGGTGGGGGTGCAGAGGCTGATGACGGTGTCGAGCGCGGCATTGGCGGCGGAGGCGGCGGAGGATGCGCCGCGGGCCTTGATGATGGCGGCACCACGCTGCTGGACGGTGGCGATGAACTCACCCTTGAGCCATTCCACATGGGAGATGACATCGGTGGCCGGGCGGCCCTGGATTTTGGCGTTGGTGAAATCCGGGTATTGGGTGGCGGAGTGATTGCCCCAGATGCACAGGTTGGTGATCTTGGACGGGTGGACGGACGCTTTTTTGGCCAATTGGCTCTTGGCGCGGTTTTCGTCGAGGCGGGTCATCGCGAAGAAACGGTCGCTGGAAACGCCGGTTGCATTGGACATGGCGATGAGGGCGTTGGTGTTGCAGGGGTTGCCGACGACCAGGACGCGGATATCCTTGGCGGCATTGCGGGCGATCGCCTGGCCTTGGCCGGTGAAGATCTTGCCGTTGATTCCGAGCAGGTCGCCGCGCTCCATTCCGGCCTTGCGGGGGACGGATCCCACCAGCAACGCCCAGTTGGCACCGCGGAAGCCCTCGTTGAGATCGGCGGTGGCAATCACCTCGTGGAGCAGGGGGAAGGCGCAGTCGTCGAGTTCCATCACCACGCCGGCCAGGGCGGGCAGGGCGGGCTCGATTTCAATGAGGCGCAGGTTGACGGGTTGATCCGGGCCGAAAACGGAACCGGAGGCGATGCGGAACAACAGTGCGTAGCCGATTTGGCCGGCGGCACCCGTGATGGAGACAGTGATGGGATCCTTCATAATGTGATTTTAGCTTGCGGCGGGAGCAATGGGACCAAGGCGTCGATTCGTCAACGACGAACCGGGTTTTCAGAAAAAATGCAAGGTTTTTGGCATGATCAGCGGGCTTGGCGGACGGAAGACCTCACGCGTGGCCGTGCGAATTTTGGACACGGTTTTGCTTGCGATCGGGTGAACGGCCGGGCAGGGTGGGGCGTGTCCGAGACCAGTAAAAGAGCCAGGCGGTGGAGTGGATATGTTTGCCCGGATTGTCGGTATGTTTTCCGTGTGCCGAGAGAGCACGACGGCAGGGGTTTGGTTTGTCCGAGTTGTCGGCGGCTGTTGCGGATTCCATTGGCGGGCGAGCCGACGGGTCTGCTGGTGATGGAACGTCCGGAGGAGGCCGGGGCCAAACCCGGAAGCCAAACGGCCGGTGGTGGGGGACACCCGCGCGGCGATGGCGATGGCGATGGCGATGGCGAAATGCGGCGTCACCGGGTGAGAAAGCGCCGGAATGCGGCGTCCGGTGACGGCGAGGGCCCGTCTTGGGAACACGGAACCAGCGGGGCCCATCGCTCGGGGCGGAGCGAGCGGCGGCGGATGCGCTGGATGCTGACGGGGGGCATTGCATTGTTTGTGGCAATGGTGGTGGGGCTGGTGCTGGCGTTTAAGAACAGCGGCGACGACCACATCGTGTCCGCGGGAGACGGGGGGGAGACCCAACCGGCCAAGGAGGAACCCCCGGCGGCGGCAGCGGCCGGGATCGAGCTGCCAGCGTTGATGAAACGTTCGGAGGCGGAATTGTTGGTGGAAGCGGAGCCTCTGGCGCGGAAGTTTCTGGAGGCCCGGACGGCGGCCGAACTGCTGGAAGTGGTGAGCCATCCGGAGCGGGTGGCGGCGCGGATGCGGCGGGAGTACCCGGATGGAAAAGTGGTGCCGCCGGGGATGGTGGAGTTCGCTGCGGGCCAAGGCGTGGCGTACGCCGGCGCCGCGGCCACGATCAATGTGAGAACGACTGATTACGAACTGCGGCAGTTGGATTTCGTGGAATCGGCGGAAGGGCTCAAGATCAGTTGGGAGAGCTGGGTCGGCTGGTGCGAGATGAGCTGGACCGAGTTCCTGGAGCAGCGGCCGACCGAACCGCAGTTGTGCCGGGTGGTGATGCGCAAGGTGGACTATTACAACTTTGATTTCACGGATGACAGCAGGTGGCGTTCCTATCAACTGGAGTCGGTGGATGGCAAATGGAAGGTGTATGGCTACGTGGAGCGGGATTCGGTGCTGGATGGAAGACTCCAGATGGATCCGGATGCCAGCGCGGTGCTGAGAATCCTGAAACTGCGGTTTCCAGACGATCCGGCGGGCCGGGGCAAGCAGGTGCTCATCTCGGAGTTTGCCACCGACGGCTGGGTGGAGCCGGATGCGGGACAGTCATGATCGCGCCGACCCGACCGCCTTGGAACGCACACTCCTCGCTGGCGGGTGAATGGGAGGTGGAATCCCGCAGCAGGTCAAACCGGCAGCCGCAATACATGCAGGTGAATTGTTGGGTGAAAATCGTGCTGAGTACCGCACTCACACCATGGTTCATGCTCGGCAGGCACACCGCATTGGCATGAGGTCGCGCCCCGGTGTGCATCAGCGGAGAACCCTTGCACAGCGGGCAGAGGGCCGCTTTCCGCTTGAACAAGGCGACCAGCCAGCTGGCCACCGTCAATGCCAGACAAATCACCAGGGCCGGCGTGGTGTGCTGGGTGGGTCGCAAGACCAGCAGCACGGCACAAGTGGCGGCGGCGAGCAGGCAGAGATAGTGGACCGCCGCAGCGGTTCCGGCGGCGACGAACGGCTGTTTGTGCCGGATCGAACGAGCTCTCGCTGCTAATCTTTTGTGGCAATGGGGGGGGGCATGACAATCAGGCTCTGGGTAATATTGTGCTTCCAGGAAAGTTAGCATATCTTAACCTTCTGTCAACAATTATTTCTTGAAAAGTGCAATTTCAGTATTTTTCCAATTTCCGGCGGTGACTGATGACGGTTCGGCGGCGAATTCTCCGGAATTTCACGCAATTTCAATCAGGCTTTCACGTCGGGGATTTCCACTTGTTCCGTCAACCACTTGTTCCGTCAACCCGATTTGAACTCCACCATTCCATGTCATCCACCGCCTGCCAAATCGCCGCCGAACCGAGCCGCAGCACCTGCCGCAGACTTTCAGTGAGTTTGCCGTTGCGCTGGTTGCGGCGGGTCCCTGCGTGGTTGTTGCTGGGGATCGCGTTGGCACCGGTGTGGATCTGGTATGCCCGGCGGTTGGACGACGGCAGCGATGAACCGCTGGGATTGCTGGTGCTGGCGGGTGCGGTGGCGCTGGGCTGGCGGGACCGGAGCGTGTTTCACGCGGGTGGGGCACACCGGCTTGGCGGGGCCTTGCTGGTGCTGGGCTCGGTGCTGGCGATCGGCTGGCTGCCGCCGATGCTGCGGGCGTTGCTGGCGGTCGCCGGGGTCGTGCTGTGGTGCGGCATGCAGCGTCATGCGGGGCTGGTCGGTCTGCTGGGGCTCTCGTTGCCGGTGGTGGCGTCGCTACAGTTTTACCTTGGCTATCCACTGCGTTTGTCCTCTGCGATGGGGGCGGAGTGGCTGCTAGAGGCGGCGGGAGTGGTGGTGTCGCGGACTGGGGTGATCCTTGAATTGGCCGGGCAGGGAATCGGGGTGGACCCGGCGTGCAGCGGAATCCGGATGCTCTGGCATGCGCTGGTCGCGGTGATGGTGTTGGCGGCCATCCACCGGGTTTCCTGGCGGGTGACACTCGGCACTGCGGTGGTCGCGGTGGCCGGTGTGATTCCCGCCAACACGCTGCGGGCGGTTTGGCTGGTGATGATTGAAACCGGGCGCGTGGGTGACGGGGGCCTGGGGCATGGCGGGATCGGCTTGCTTTGTTTTGCCTTGCTCCTGCTGCCATTGTGGTGGCTGGTCGCCAAATCGGCGCGACCGACAGGGACGGTCAGGCCGTCCACCCGGCCGCGGTATCTGGAGCGGGTGCTGTTGCTGCTGGCGGCGATCCTGGCTCCGGTGATGGATGGGAGTGCCGGAGTGCCACCCAGCCGCGTGCCGTTGTCCCAGCCACCTGCGGACTTCACATTCAACGGCTTGACGCTGCCGCTCGAGCCGCTGTCGGCCTCGGTTACCGAGCGGGCTTTTGCAGCCTCGTTTCCCGGGCGACTGGGCAGCTACCGCTGGGGGCGGGCGCAGGTGATGCTCCGGCAGGTGACCACCGCCACCCGCAGGCTGCATCCATCCCGCGACTGCCTCCGTGCGGCCGGGTTCAGCACCCGTGATGCGGTTGTGGTGAAAACGGCTGACGGTGCCGAATGGGCGAGGTTTACCGCCACCCGGGACGGGCTGCGATTGCTGGTTCACGAGCGAATCGTCAGCGAGCAGGACGGTTCGATTTGGACGGATATTCCGGCCTGGTTTTGGTCGGCCTTGGGACATCCGCTCAACGGTCCATGGCGCGCCGAAACCGTGATTCATCAACGCTAGTGTGGGACGACTGCGATTTTTTCACACTCATGCTTGACGTGTCTTCGGTTCCACGTGAAATCTTCCCCGCATGGCGTGGCGTATCGAACAGGCGGTAATCCGGGGAGAGATCGACAACACCGTCGAGGGTCTGACCACGGGCACGATCTGGCTCGCGGGGTGCGATGCTCCCCTGCAACTGCGATTGGAGGGCGATTGCTGGCGCGATCTGTCCGGCAGCCGGCTGAGGTTTGAAAATCCGGTTCCGGTCCCGTGTTCGGAAACCACCGGCCTGGCGGTGAACCAAGCAGGCGTGGTGGGGGACATGACCGCCTCCCGGAAATGCCGCGTGCCCCTCGTCGATGGCGATGAAATGTCCGAACTTCACCTCGCCAGCAAACCGATCCCCAGTGAGTGGCACAACACGCTCTATCTGGAATGGTTCAGCGAGTTCAACGGCAGGGTGGTCATCGAGTCGACCGATTTCATCCTCACGATCTCCGAGCACCAGTGGCAGTTGGACGAGGATGCCGAGCAGGCGCAGAAGCTGGCGAATCTCAACGCCATGCGGGATTTCATGGCCCTGGTCATCCAACGCCGCGACGATGATGAAGCCCTTGGCAGCGAGCCGGTCGGGGAGCTGGATGAGTTCGCCTGGGAGGAGCGGCTCAAGGAGTCCGACCGACTCACCGACGCCTATCAGGAAGTGCTCGAGAAATACCTCGACGACGAGGATAGCGAGAGCAAGGAAGCCTTTGTGATGGGGTGGGACGGATTACTGGAGGCCCTGGCCGAGCGCGACGAAGCTGAGATGAACGGTGATTCCGGCGACTTCGAGGATGACGAGGATGATGAGGATGATCTGGACAAGCTGGACGACCGCTGCTGCGGTTTTCCGGATTTCGACGACGGACTGGATGACGGTGAGTCGGGTTACCACGCCGATGGCACGCCCTTTGATGATGAGGACAGCCATCCGCTGCAACTTCGCTCCCGGGATTTGGCGCTCCAGGCGATGGAGATTGTCGAGTCCGGGGATGGGCCGGGTTCACCGAGTTATGAACTGGTTACCAGCCTGCTTCAGGTCACCGGCAAGCTGGCCGGCGCGCTCAACGGGCAGGGCGATGGCTATCACCCGGAGACCGGATTCGTGCTGGCCGTACTCAAACGCTGTCTCAACTGGCTCAACGAGGCCCTTCACGCCTGCCAGGAACTTCACGAGGCCAGCTCCACCCCTAAACATCGGCTCGGCTTCAAGCAGCTTCACGAAGGCATCCTGCAAATCCGGAGCGGAATTGTCGAACTTCGCATGAATATCAGGAAATCTTGAGAAATTCCGCACTTAACTGTTGTAAATCCCGCATTTAGTGGTAGAAATTTCCCGCACATGAAACTCTTCACACTCATTTCAGCACTGGTTTTGGCGTCCTTGCTCGGTTCTTGCAACACGTTTATCGGCATGGGACGGGACATGAAGATCCTTGGGGACGGCATGGAAAGCTCGGCCAACAAAGCCAGCGGTGGCGGTGGCGATACCTCCGGCGGCACCTCCGGCGCACCCGTGTACTAGGCCGTCGGGTCTCCCGGCATCCTTTTGTAGGACCCTAATTCGGCGGTGATGCCGATCTCATCCCGTGCATGGGCCCCAAGGGCGTCGTGGCTCATTCTGGCGGAGGTTTAGGGTGTGGTTCCCTTTTTCTTCTTTCTGTTGGCGTGGCGGCCGGTGCCGTCGCCTTCATCGAGAATTCCGCCCGCGGGATTCAATTGATCGAGCACGGGCTGCAGGCGTTTGCGCGCGGCAATCACCGCAGGGTCTTTGGTGTCAGCCGGAACGAGTTGGTCTTCAAACGGCGCGTCGCTCATGTCGAACAGTTCCCCCGCCTGATTCAACTTCCAGTGCGCCTCCCGGACATACCACATTTTTGCCAGTTGAATGAATATCCAATCGCGGGGCCGACCCTTTTCACCCCGCAACTGCGGGGCGAAGTTGTGCCCGTCGAGGTGGAGATTCTCCGGCAACGTTGCTCCCGCCAGCGCAGCGAACGTCGGGAAAAAATCCGTGGAATCAATCAGCTCAGCAGAAACCTTGCCAGCGGGGACCGTGCCGGGCCAGCTGGCAATCATGGGCACCAGGGCCCCACCCTCAAGCATCGACCCCTTGGCCCCTGCAAAACGACGCCCGCCAATCGTGGCGCGGTCTGCTTTTCCATTGGCCGTGCCGTTGTCCCCCAGGAATATGACCAGGGTGTTCTCCCGCAGTTTCAACCGATCCAGCTCGGCAACCAATTTTCCAACCAGTTTGTCCATGTAGGTGACGTTGTCGCCATAGAGGTCCGTGCTGTTCGGGGCGCTGTCCGGCGTCGGCAGGATGTCCGTATGGACATGCGAGAGGGAGTAATAAACGTAGAACGGGTCATTCCGGTGTTTCGTGATGAACTCGACCAGGTGCTGGTGCATCACCTCGGGCATGTATTCCTTGTCCCGGAGATCTCTATTGTCACCGTTGACGACGTACGTCTTGCCCTTGTCCTGCGTGTTCCAGTAGATCCCGCTGCCCTTGAACGCTAGGTAGTCGTCGAAACCAAAGTCTTTCGGCCCAAGCGGAAGCTGTCCCCATTTGCCGATCATCGAGGTGACGTAGCCCGCCGGCTTCAGGACCTTGGGCATCATGATTTCGGCGGCGGGAGTGAAGAGTCCGGTCTGGTCCTGGTTCACCGCCCCGGTGCGGAATGCATAGCGACCGGTCAGGATCAACGCCCGTGATGGCCCGCACAAGGGCGCCGTGTAGGCATGGGTGTAGCGGATGCCGCTGCGGGCCAGCGTGTCGATGTTCGGAGTCTTGTAATTGTCCGCTCCGTAGCAACTCACTTCCCCGTTGCCGTAGTCATCCGCCAGGATGAAGATGATGTTGGGTTTGCGGGCCGGGGCTTCAGCCGCCGTCAGGTTGAACCCGCCCAATGCGAACAGGGAGGGGGCAAGGCAGGCGATGAAATGTAAGGTTGTTTTCATGGAATCTTTGAGACGCGGTGGATGGGTGGATGTTTCATTGACCGGTTTTCGGCAGCTGTGCCACCGGCGGCTTGGCACCCTGCCAGCCTTGTTTCCATAGTGTCATCAGCTTTGTGACCAGTTGCGCCTGGGCCGGATCTTTGGCAATGTTCACGTTCTCCTGCGGATCGGTCTGGTGGTCGTAGAGTTCAATGGCATCCACCTTGGTGTGGTCAGTCACCGCCACCCAGACCGTGAAACGATACCGCTCCGTGCGCATCGAGTACCCCATCAGTTCAGCGCCAATCTTGGGCCGTGGATACTGGCTGAAGGCGGCTGTTTTCCAGGGGCGCTTGGGATCATCGAGCAACGGCTTGAAGCTCGTGCCTTCCAGGTGAGAGGGCAATGGTAATCCGGCCAGTTCCGACAACGTCGGGTAGATGTCCACAAACTCCACCAGCGCATCCGTGTGTGCTCCGGCGTTCTTCATCCCCGGCACCGAAAGAATCAGCGGCGCGTTGGCATCGTTCTCGCAGTTGCTGTGCTTGCCCCAGCTACGGTGCTCGCCCAGTTTCCATCCGTGGTCGCCCCAGAGGATGACGATGGTGTTCTGGTCGAGACCCAGACGCTTTAATTCATCGAGCACCACGCCTATTTGGGCATCACTGTAGCTGACCGAGGCGAAATAGGCATGCTTGAGCTTACGAGCCAGCTCGTCCGGAACGAGCGGTCCTTTGCCTGCCATCCCGCCATATTTATAGATCTCTCCATCTAACATCCGGATGGCGTAATCGGGTGCGTCCTTGGGATAAAACGGGTTGGGCGCCAGGGCGATCTTCGCCTCGTCATACAGGTCCCAATATTTTTTTGGAGCCACCCACGGCAGATGCGGTTTGATGAATCCCACCGCCAGGAAGAACGGTTGGTTCTTATTGCCCAGGTCCCGCATCGTCTGGACCGCCAGTTCGGCGACCTTGCCATCCTGATAGGTGCTATCCGGGACATCGGCGCACTCGTAAACCATCCCGCGCCCACTGCCCTCCCCGTCTTTGCCCGCACCTGCGGCTTTGGCTTTCTTCTTCTTGCCATTGGTGACCGGAGCGTCGTCGTCCGGCTCACCTTCCGCAGTATCCGGGCTCATTCCCATGCTTTCAGCGAGCGCATATTTGGGTGCCTTGGGTGTTTGCCACGGAACGGACCAGGTGGGCGGATCATCCAAGTGGCCGTGATAAATCTTCCCCATGCCCTGGACGAAATAGCCGTTGTTCTTGAAATGCTGCCCGAGCGTCACGACATCGGGCAAAGCCACGCGGAAGTGGGTGACCAGATCCCACACCCTTGTGGTGTCGGGACGGGTGCCGGTCATCAGGCTGGTGCGGGACGGTGAACAGACCGCCTGCTGGCAATAGGCACGATCAAACACCATGCCTGCCTTGGCCATGCGATCTATGTTCGGGCTCTTGATATAGTCCTTGCCGTAGCACCCCAGTTCCGGTCGCAAATCATCCACGGCAATAAAGAGGACGTTGGGTTTCTGTGGCGCGGGATCCGCTGCGGAGGCCCATAAAGTGGCCGCGGCCATTGCGAAGGATGGAAGGATCAACTGGTCTAGTCTCATCTAGTGTAATGCAGAATACTTCATTTTCTTGGATAACAGCGATTGAACAGCCTGCTGTACTTGTAGTGCAAATGCAGCGTGCTGGATAACCGCTGCAAACGCGGCATGGAAGGATACTTCCCTGCGAAATCCGGCCATGGGAGCTGTTCTAGCCACCAAGGAGGATTTGGCAAGTTCAAATTTCGATTTGGAAATGATTCCTGGGGATCGCCTGGCGGGCTTCGGGAGCCCTGGATCCGTTTCAGACAAGATCGAGGGGGCAGGGGCCGCCAGCACCGGGACGCTTCATGACATGGAGGTAAATCAGGGTGGTAAGGACGGATGAAGGCTGTCGCCGGCGGACATTTTTTGCGGAGGATGTCACGGGAAATGTCGGGATCGGGAGAGATTTTTCGAGCCTCGGAAATTTCTGACCGCCCGTGTTCTCCTGTTGCCAGGAAATTGCTTTTGGGGTTGGCGCGCATGGGGGGGCTGCGCTGTGCTTCCGCCAGCCCAAGGGGGCTCGCAGAGCGGAAAAAAAAGGGGGCCGGCGTTGCTGAAATCTGGAAGTTTCGGCCGTTGCGCTTCGTTCTCAGTGGGAACACCATGCAACCCATCCATTCCGCCGCCTCCGTCAACCGCCGCCATTTCCTTGGTGCCGCGCTCGCATCATCCGCCGTGGGCGGCCTGCTGCCCGCCTCCGCCCAAACCCCGACCCCGCCCGCCCGCGTCATCAAGCTGGGCCTCATCGGCTGCGGCGGCCGCGGAGCCTGGCTGGGCGGCTTGTTCAAAAACCACGGCGGTTTCACCATCCACGCCACCGCCGATTACGACCAGGCCCAGGCCGACTCGGCGGGCGACGCGCTGGGCGTTGACAAGTCCCGGCGGTTTTCCGGGCTGTCCGCCTATCAGAAACTCATCGCCAGCGGCTGCGAGGCGGTCACGGTGGTCAATATCCCGCGGTTCCACGCCACTCACGCGCGGGCGGCGATTGATGCGGGCCTCCATGTCTATGCCGCCAAGCCGGTCGCGGTGGATGTCCCGGGTGCCCTCGCCATCCAAGCCGCCGGCAAACTCGCCACCGAGAAGAAGCTCGTCTATCTGGTGGACTACCAGATGCCCACCGATCCGGTGAACATCGAGGTGGTGAAACGGATCCACGGCGGTGGGCTGGGTCGGTTGATGCACATCGACAGCCACGGTTTCTCCGATGTTTGGGCGGATCCGGCCAACCGCAGTGCCGACCACCTGCTGCACCGCGGCCAGTGGCTCACCGCCATTCCGCTCTCCGGGGATTTCATCGTGGAATATTCCGTGCACACCATCAACGCCGTCCTGTGGGCGGTGGGCAAGCGCCCGGTGAAAGCCAGCGGGCATACCCGCCGCACCCGCGCCAACGCCCATGGCGACGGGCGCGATCTGTATTTGGTGACCTACGAGTTCGATGACGGACTCGTCTGGACCCACCGCTGCCAGGCGTTGCACAACGGCGAGGACTCGATCATCCGTACCCGGATCTACGGCGACACCGCCCACGCCGAAATCAACTACTGGGGTCGGGCGTTCCTGCGCGGTGGCAAACAGCAATACGGCGGCGGCCCGGTGGAGGGACTCTACAACCGCGGCGCCGAACGCAACATCGCCACCTTCTATCAGTCCGTCACCGGCGGTGAAACCGCCAATCCCACCGTCGCCCGTGCCGCCGATGACATTCTCACCGGCGTTCTCGGCCGCGAGGCCGCCGCTCGTGGTCAGACGGTGACCATGGAGGAACTCATCCAGGAGAACCTGGCGCTGCCGTTTGATCTTACCGGGGCGAAGGGGTAGGAGGGGGCCGTCATCAGCCATCTCAACCGAGAAGTTTATGGGATACAGGGCTGGGAATCCCTTGACTGAAAAATTTTCAGTCTTGAGGAAGAACACGTGATGGGGACGGGGCGAATATTGGTGGAGGACCCGGCGCTGTACCGCTGGAGCAGCTACGGCGAGGCGATGGGTGGCGGCGCGAAAGGCCACGGTGCCAAGGCCCGCGGCGGGCTGGTGCGGGCGATCATGGCGCACAAGGGCTATGCGGCGGACGCGCGGCATTGGAAGGGTGCGGTGAGCAAGGAATACCGGATGATTCTGTTGGAGGAAGGAATCGAGAAACTGCGGGAGGAGGTGGATGCGGGCGGGAAATTGCAGGTGAAAGTGGTGCGGAAGGGGATGAGCAGGGAGGTGGCGGAAGAGGAGAAGAAGAGGTTGGAACGCCGGCGGGATTTGCTGATGCGGCAGATGTTGCGTTATCGGGTGCGGTATTTTTCGGATGGGGTGGCGATCCGGAGTCGTGCTTTTGTGGATGGGGTGTTCAAGGCGTGCCGTGAGCGTTTCGGTGTGCGGCGGACGAGTGGGGCGCGCAGGATGAGGGGACTTGGAGCGGCGGCGGCGGGAGTGATCTGGAGTGCGCGGGATTTGAAGGTGGGGGTTGGGGGAAGCTGAAATTGGAAAGCTGAAAGCAAAAAGCTGAAATGTGCGGCCCGTTGGCGACATGGACAATAAGGTCCACGCTCCTTATGAGAAGTTGTGAGAAGTTGGCATGAGAAAGTGTCGGGATGCCTATGAATTCCCTCTTGCCTGTGCTTGTGTCCGGACCGTGGCGAACGGGCGCGATGTCCAGAGCGATCCATTGGCAGGCGCGTTGTGACCAACGCGGCCACTTTTGCTCTTCCGTGAATGGGGTCGCATGGTGACATTTTTCCTCTGGCGGGCCCATCGGCTCGGACTCTGGTTCCTCGTCTCCGGCGCGCATTTACGCAGGCGTTGTCACCACCGCGCCCACCCATTTCCCGACTGGTGAACTGAGGGGGGGGAGCGTATCAGGTATGAAAACTCCGCCGGGGGCGTGCCACTCCGCATTCATGATATTGTCACAGGTTGCCAGTCTCAATAAGGGCAGCCACAAGTGTTCCACAGCCCTAACCGGGGCCGGAAGACCACTGTTCAAACTCGGTCTCAATAACAAAATCCGGCCTGTGGTACATTCGCGCCCGGATTGACGCCGTGTTTGAGGCAAGATCAACACGGTCACAATTCGGCCCAAAAGAACCCCCAAAGCCCGATCAGAGGATGGGCATTCACCGTTAGATTATCGTTGTGGGGAACTGCTGGCCGACCCGGGTGTTGAGGGTGTTGCGGGGATTCAAGGAAAGCGGCCCCGCCCCAACCGGACCGCTCGGAGAGCCGGTCCCTGCCTGCTTTGAACTTTCTGTCATGCATCCGGCCTCGTCGTCCGGGCCACTAACCGCTTGCCAGGCCCGTATCCGGCTGGGTAGTCTTCCGCCATGCGCATCTTGATCACTGGTGGAGCGGGGTTTCTAGGGTCGCATCTCTGCGAGCGCCTGCTCGGCGAGGGGCATGAGGTCATTTGTCTCGACAACTTCTTTACCGGGCGGAAACAAAACATCGTCCATCTGCTGGGCAACCCGGAGTTTGAACGGGTCCGGCACGATGTCACCGAGCCGTTCAAGTTCGAGGTGGACCAAATCTACAACCTGGCCTGCCCGGCGTCGCCGCCCCACTACCAGCACAACCCGATCAAGACGATCAAGACCTCGATTCTGGGAGCCATGCACTGCCTGGGGCTGGCCAAGCGGGTGGGGGCGCGGGTGTTTCAGGCCTCCACCTCGGAGGTTTACGGCGATCCCGAGCTGCACCCGCAGCCGGAGTCCTACAAGGGCAGCGTGAATCCGATCGGGATCCGGGCGTGCTACGATGAGGGCAAACGCTGCGCGGAAACCCTGTGCTTCGATTATCACCGCCAACACCACGTGGATATCCGCGTGGCCCGGATCTTCAACACCTACGGCCCGCGGATGTTGCCGGACGATGGCCGGGTGGTGTCCAATTTCATCGTTCAGGCGCTTCGCGGCGAGGATCTTACGATTTATGGCGACGGTACCCAGACCCGTTCGTTCTGCTACGTGGACGACTTGATCGAAGGCTTCATCCGGTTGATGAACCATCCCACGCTGACCGGTCCGGTCAACCTCGGCAATCCAGGTGAGTTCACCATGCTTCAGCTTGCGGAGTTGATTTTGCGGAAAGTCGGCGGATCGTCAAAGATCGTGCATTTCCCGTTGCCTGGAGACGATCCCAAGCAACGCCAGCCGGACATCACCATGGCCCGCCGTGAACTCGGCTGGGAACCCGCCGTGCCACTCGAAGCAGGGTTGGACCCGACGATCACCTATTTCCGGCACTTGCTCGGGAAATAGGGCGGTGTAACGCAGGTTTCCCGTTTCCCCCCATTAGCGTCCCCACTCATGCCCGCACCCGCTCCAGCTCCTGGTCCACCGCCTGTCAAATTCGGCACCTTTGGCGGAGTATTCACGCCCAGCACGCTGACGATTCTGGGGGTGATCATGTTCCTGCGGTTCGGGCAGGTGGTGGGTGAATCCGGGATCCTCAACGCCTGTCTGATCGTTCTTTGCGCCAAGCTCATCACCACCCTGACCGGGCTTTCGATCTCGGCGATCGCGACCAACACGCGGGTCAAGGGGGGCGGGGCCTATTATTTGATCAGCCGCAGTCTGGGGGTTGAGTTCGGCGGTTCCATCGGGGTGGTGTTTTACCTGGCCCAGGCGTCATCGGTGGCGCTGTATGTGATCGGTTTCACCGAGGCGTTTCTCAATCTTTTCCCGGGTGCCGGGTGGTCGCCGCTGATGGTCGCCTCGCTGGTCAACGCGGTGGTTTTCATCTGTGTGTTTATCGGTGCGGGGTGGACGATCAAGGTGCAGTATGGGATTCTGGCGATTCTGGCGCTTTCGCTGGTGTCATTTTTCGTCGGTGCCATCCCGGATGTTTCGATGGCGAACCTAGAGGCCAACATGGGCTCCGCCTTTCCTGCGGGTAGTGGATTTTTTGTCATGTTCGCGCTGTTTTTCCCTGCGGTGACCGGGATCATGGCGGGGGTGAACATGTCCGGTGATCTCAAGAACCCGGCGCAGTCGATTCCATGGGGCACCCTGGCGGCCATTGGTTTGACGGCGGTGATCTACCTGGCCATGGCCGTGCTGCTCGGTGGCAGTCGCCCGCGTGAGGTGATGTTGTCCAACAGCTTCGTGGTGCTGGAGATCGCGCGCTGGCCGCTGTTGATCCACGCTGGGATTTTCGCCGCCACCTTATCCTCGGCGCTGGGCAGCATGATGGGGGCGCCGCGGATTCTGCAGGCATTTGCAAAAGATGATATTTTCCCGCATTTGAGGTATTTCGCCCAGGGCAGCGGGAGTGCCAACGAACCGCGGCGGGCGACGATGGTGACCTGCTTGATCGCGCAGGCCGGGATTTGCGTGGGAGATCTGAACGCGATCGCGCCGATCATCACGATGTTTTTCATGGTGACTTACGGCACGATCAATCTGGCTTGCTTCTATGAATCGTTCACGCGGAATCCGAGTTACCGTCCGGCGTTCCGCCTGAGCCATTGGTCCACCGCCCTGCTGGGGGCCGTGGGCTGTGTGGCGGTGATGTTGTTGATGGACCCGCTGTGGGCGGTGGTGGGGATCCTCTTGATTGTCGGGTTGCAGTGGCAGATCCGCCGTAAGGAAATCCGGGCGGCCTGGGGCGATGTGAAAAGCGGGGTGGCATTTGAAAAAGCCCGCAAGGCGCTGCTGCGCTTGGAAGAGGAACGCTATCATCCGAAAAACTGGCGGCCGATCGTGCTGGGCCTCAGCGGGGGTGCCTGGCGGCGCAATCATCTGGCGGAATTCGGTGGCTGGCTGACGGCCGGGCGCGGCATCCTGGGGCTGGCCCAGGTGATTGTGGGAAACTTCCAAGAGGACATCGAGAAACGCCGGCAGGAGGAGGATAAACTCAGAAAACACATCGCCCGCGAAGGGTTGGAGGCCTTTCCTGCGGTGGTGGTGGATGAAACGCTGCTGGGCGGGATCAACACCCTGCTGCAATGTTACGGCATCGGCGGCATCCGCCCGAACACGGTGATTCTCGGTTGGTCGGAGGATCCCGTCGCGCAGCCGATGTTTGCCCGCATTTTGCGCCAGATCTCCGCCATGGAGCGCAGCATGATCGTCGTCCACAGCCAGGATGATGAACATTTCGGCAGGGCGGCGGAACGCGGGACCATCGACATCTGGTGGAAAGGCGGGCGCAGTGGCACCTTGATCCTGTTGCTGGTGTTCCTGCTGACCCAGCATCCGCAGTGGCGCAACCGCGGCGTGCGGCTGCTCCATGCGATTGCTGAAAACGGCGATCCGGCCAAGCCGCGGGCGACGCTTCAGGAGTTGATTGTGACGGCGCGGATCCGGGCGACGGTGGTGATTCTCAACACCGCCAACCCGAAGGAAACGCTCCGCCGCGAATCACGCGGCGCGGGCTTGGTGATGATGGGCTTCGAACCGCCCGAGAACGAAGATGAGGACAGTGGGTTTTTTGCCACCAACAGCGGCGAGATGGAGGGCTTGGGCCAGATCCTGCTCGTTTACAGCGCCGGCGGGCATTCGATCAGCGGGTGAAGCGGCCCGGCGATTGCGGCTGAGAGCATGGGGGTGGTGATGGGTTTCATGTTAGATTGGGGTTTGAGTTGCCAGTGGAAGCGCCACCGGACGCCCGCTGCGGTAACATTCGAGGGCGGCGAACAACACCTCGTGGGTCTTGACTGCGTCGGCCAGATTGCAGTGCGAATCGACCCCACGGGTCAGGCAATCGATGAAATGATCGGCTTGTGCCTGAAACGGATGATGGGAAACATCCGACGAGTCCGGGCGGATTCCCGGGATTTTCCGCCAGCCGTCGTGGCCGGGCAAGCCGGGTGCGTAAAGACGATCGTCGCGGATCGTTCCGCGGTCGCCGAAAATCCGGACCGGAAACGCGTAGGGTTGGATGCATTCGAAGTTCACCGCGACTTTGCCGAGTACGCCATTGGAGAAGCGCACCAACACGATCTCGAGGCCGTCGTATTCGAGCGGCGTGCCCTCGTGCCATGACTGTTCGTGCGGGTTGTATTGGACGGATTTCCCTTTGCGCCGGCCGCCGGCGTAGGCAAAGACTTCGATCGGATCTGCCGCCTCAAACTCACCGTCTGCGGCGAACCAGCGCAGTGCATCGATGGCATGGCACCCCGCAACCGCCATCGCGCTGACCCCCGCATCCGCGCGCCGGCCCTCCTCCCAACCACCCCACCAGTCGCTGTTGTAGGATTGATAGTCGGTTTCCACGCAAAACAACTCGCCAAGGTCGCCGGCGGCGAGGTGGCGCTTGATTTGTTGAAACATTGGATTCCACCGCAGGACGAAACTGACAATTGACTTCACCCCCGCCCGGTTCACCGCGTCGCGCATCCACCGCAGTTCGGCTGGCGAGATGGCAGCAGGTTTCTCGATCACCAGGTGCTTGCCGGCCGCCGCCGCCGTCAGTACATTCTCGCAGTGGAATTGCTGCGGCGTGCAGACGCAGACGATGTCCACCCCCTCGCACGCGAGGGCGGCATCAAGGCTGTCGAAGGTCCGGGCTCCGGTCAGGCCAACCTCGGCGACCAGGCGGTCGGCGCTGCTCTTGCTGCGACTGGACACCGCTACCACTGCGGTGCCCGGATGGTTCCTGAATGCGGCGGCGTGCTGTCCGGCGACCCAGCCGGCTCCATGAATCAACACGCCGAGCGGGCGTGCCGGGGAATGATGGTGGTTCGGGTTGCGGTTCATGCCAACGGAAACATGCACCCGCTACGGTTTCCTTGGCGGCGATCTTGCACCTCGTTTTGGGCGAAGAGCCGAGCAAGTGAAAGAACAGACCAATCCGGTGCATTCATCCCCCCCCAAGAAACCATCAACCTCCGCTTTGCGTTCGACAACCCTTTACTTATCCGGTTTTCCACTCTAGGATTGCCGCCTTTGACCATGCCTCCTTCCGCCCTTATTTTCGACCTTGATGGCACTTTGGTGCATTCGTTGCCCGGGATTGCCGGGTCCCTCAACCGAAGCCTGGCGGAATTCGGGTTGCCTGCCCATTCGCTGGAGGCAGTCCGTGGTTTCATCGGCGATGGGGCGCGGGTGCTGGCGGCGAGGGCGCTGCGGGTAGATGCGGACGAAGACCTGATCAGCCGCCTCGAGCAGGCCTTCAAGGCCGACTACAGCGAGACCTGGCCTGCGGAGACCGCGCCGTATGACGGGATTATTGAAATGTTAGAGGAGTTGGTCGACCGCCGGCTGCCGCTGGCGGTGCTTTCCAACAAACCGCATGCGTTCACTACGGCGATGGTGGAGGCGATCTTCCCTGGGATTCCGTTTGCGGCGGTGCTGGGTCAGCGGGCGGGAGTGCCGCACAAGCCGGACCCTGCCGGGGTACTCGAAATTGCCCGCAGATTGGGGGTGGAGGTGGACCGTTGCTGGATGATCGGGGACTCGACGATGGACGTGGCCACCGCGCGCAATTCCGGGGCGCGGGCGGTGGCCGTAGCGTGGGGCTACCACGACCGCCTGGCGCTGATGGCGGCCGGCCCTGATGTTTTGCTAGAAACGCCGTCCGCAGTGCTGCCTGGTTCCTGAGAACGCGTGGCGCGGGTTCCGTAGGCGCGTTCGTCAGAACGCGTGGCTCATGGGGAGTAAGGTATAGGGGTGCCTGCGCGGCGTTGCCGCCGGCGCGCTGTGACCAGCGCGGCCAGGTGGGGCCCTATTCTTCGCCTTCGCCGATATCGTTGCCGTAGAAGCTCTTGATGTAGCCGTATTCCACCAGAGTGTCCTGCCATGGGGCGAGCACATCGGGGTTTCGGAAGATGCGTCCGGCGCGGGCCAGCCATTCTTCGGCCTTGATGGAGTCGCCATCTTCATAGGCGAGCGCCGCTTTGGCGTAGCAATGGTAGGGTGAGTCGTCGTCGATGTCATACTTATCCGACAATGTCTCGGCTGCGGCTTTTTGGTTGAGTTTCCGCTTGCACAGGAGGATTTTGAACTCCACCAGGCGGGAGAGTGCCAATTGCTCCTTGGGGGTGTCCTGCAACACCTTTTCGAGGATGTCGAGGGACTTCTGCCATTCTTTGGTGACAAAAAGCACCTCGCCGATGTTGAACAACACGCTGGAGTTGTCCGGTGCAAGTGCGAGCGCCTTCTCAAATGCCTCCATCGCTTTGTCAAAGGCGCGGAACTCGACGTAGCAGGCACCGCGGAGGTTGAGGGTCTCCGGGCTGTCGGCGAAAATCGCATCGGCCTTGTTGAGGGAGTTGAGCGTTTCGAAAATCCGTTTTTGTTGGAAGAGGCGGTTGGCTTCGCCGAGGTTTTTGGCGAATTCCTTGCGGCGTTCCTCGGGTAGATTGAGGAAGGCTTCCTGATTGGGAAGCAGTGCCGGCTGTCCGGCTTCCGGTTTTGCGGCGGGATCGGCCGGTTGATCCTGGGCAAACACAGGAACCAGCGAGAACAACAAGGGGAGCAGGGGAAGCGGTTTCATGGGATCGGTCAGTTCTCCGGAAGGTTACCAATCATCCCGGGGAACGCAAGCCAAGGGTTGAGATTTTTCCATTTTTCCATTTGCCAAAGCCCTCCGGGGGTGTTTGCTGGTGCCGCCCATGCAGCTAGGAATCGCCCAAATCAACTCGATCGTCGGGGATTTCCCCGGCAATGCCAAACGCCTTCTGGCCGCCTACCGCGAGTGCATCGAAGCCGGTGCGGAGGTGGTGATCACCCCGGAACTGGCGTTGGCGGGCTATCCTCCCCGGGATTTGATCTTCAAGTCCGGATTTGTTCCCAAGTGTCTGCAGGCGCTCGACTATCTGGCCGGGGAGGTCCGTGAGGTGCCGTTGCTGGTGGGATATCTGGATCACAATCATCCGACCCATCCCGGCAAGCCGTTCCGCAATGCCGCGGCCTGGCTGGAGCACGGAGTCGTGTGTCACCGGTTTTGGAAAACCCTGCTGCCAACTTACGATGTGTTTGACGAACGGCGGTATTTCGAGCCCGGCGAGCACTCGAAACCGGTCAGTTGGGGTGGCTATCGGATCGGGGTGACGATTTGTGAGGATATTTGGACGGAGGACTACCTCCAGCGGCCGTTTTATGATCGCGATCCGGTGCGCGAGTTGGTGGAGGAGGGGATCGACCTGTTGCTCAACCTAAGTGCCTCGCCCTTCCACCTTGGCAAGCCGGCCTTGCGCCGATCGATGATCGGGGCGGTGGCGGCCAGGGCCAAGGTGCCGGTGGTCTATTGCAACGCCGTGGGCGGCAACGACCAACTGGTGTTCGACGGCCATTCGTTGGTGGCTGCGCCCAATGGCGGCATCTGTGCCGAACTCGCCGGCTTTGCCGAGAGTTGCCAGGTGATCGACCCGTTTCAAGCCGCCCCGCCGATAGCCGGGCCGGCGGACGACGACGAACCGGAGACGCTCTACCAGGCGCTGGTGCTGGGGCTGCGGGATTACGCGACCAAGTGTGGCTTCACCAGCGTCTGCCTGGGGCTGAGCGGCGGGATCGACTCGGCGCTCACTGCGGTCATTGCCGCCGAGGCACTGGGCGCGGAAAACGTCCATGGGTTGACCATGCCATCCGGCTTTTCCTCCAGCGGCAGTGTGGACGATTCACTGGCGCTGGCGGGCAATCTTGGGATCGGTTGCGAGGTGGTGCCGATCAGCGAGCCCTTCGCGGCGGTGAAGGCGGCGATGGCTCCGGTGTTCGCGGGCTTGCCGGAGGATGTGACCGAGGAGAACATGCAGGCGCGCATTCGCGGCATGCTGCTGATGTCACTTTCCAACAAACACAACCACCTGCTGCTGACCACCGGCAACAAGAGTGAGCTGGCGGTGGGCTATTGCACCATCTACGGCGACATGTGCGGCGGTCTGGCCGTCATTTCCGACCTGCCGAAATCCCGGGTCTATCAAATCGCCCGCTGGCTCAACCGGGACCGGGAAATCATCCCGTGGAACACGCTCGACAAACCGCCCAGCGCCGAGCTGAGACCGGATCAGAAGGATCAGGACACCCTGCCGCCCTACGAGGTGCTCGATGCCATTCTCGAACTCTACGTCGAGCACCAACTCTCCCCGGACGACATCATCGCCCGCGGCTACGATGAGGCGGTGGTGCGCTGGATCCAGCGCCGGGTGGACCTCAACGAGTGGAAACGCCACCAAGCCGCTCCGGGTATCCGGGTCACCTCCAAGGCGTTCGGGATCGGTCGCCGGATGCCGATCGTCCAGCGGTTCATCGGCTGAGGTGATCCTCAGTGCGTCACCCGCATCGGCATCAGCACGTAGAGGAAGGTGCCTTCGATCCGCAGCACGCCGGGGCTCATCTCGTCGATGAGGTCGAGGTACACGTCGTCGGTTTCCAGGTTGCGGAGCGGGGCCTGGAGGAACTCCGGGTTGAAGGCGATTTGCATCGGCTTGCCCTGGTAGATCACGTCGAGGGTTTCCTGGGCTTCACCGACGTCCGGGGTGTTGGCGGTCACCTCGATCTGGTTCTCGTTGAAGACGAGTTTGATCGAATTGGACTTGTCCGAGGACAGCAGGGAGACGCGGCGGGTGGTTTCCAGCAGGGCTTCCCGGGAAATGACGACGCGCTCGATGGCGTCGCCGGGGATGACCTGGCGGTAGTTCGGGTAATTGCCGTCGATGAGCTTGCTCACTAACAGGGTGTCGCCGATGGTGAAGGAAATTTGATTGGCGGTCAGGCCCAGCGTGAGTTCGCCGGATTCGCCGAGCAGGCGTTGGAGTTCCTGGACCGCCTTGGTGGGGATGATCACGTCCGTCTCGTGGGAGGCGGGGAATTCCAGATCGCTGTCGACCATCGCCAGGCGGCGGCCGTCGGTGGCGACCAGGGTCAGCTTGCCCTCGCGGAACGAGGCGAAAATGCCGTTGAGTACGTAGCGGGTCTCATCGTTGGAGATGGCGTAGGCGGTCTTGCGCAGGCCGTCGCGGAGGACCGCCTGGGGGATCCGGAACTCCTTGGCGTCCTGGAAGTTCGGCAGCGGCGGGAATTCCGCCTCGCCCAAACCGATGATTTTGAAAAACGAGGGGCCGCTGCGGATTGAGGCGCAGTTTTTGGAGTCCACGGAGACCTCGATCTCGCTGGTGGGCAGTTCCCGCACGACACTGACGAGCTTCTTGGCCGGCAGGGTGGTGGCCCCTTCCTTGTCGATCTGGGCTTCCACCGAACCGGTGATGCCCACATCGAGGTCGGTGGTGGTGAATTGGATACGGCCGTCGCGAGCGACGATCAAGACATTCGAAAGGATCGGCAGCGTAGTGCGCGAACTGACGACGCTCTGGACCTTTTGGAGGCCGTCGAGAAATGCTTCCTTGGAGATGCGGAACTTCATAGCTTTAAATTACCCGTGACGAGATGGCCGGAGGTTGGTGCGGTTCACCGGGTTTGGCAAGCTTTCTTTAAGCATTCGAAAGAAGTTTTCACCATTTTCTGCCAGTTGGTGGGGTTTCCCGGCAAATTTGACACGGGCTGGTGCTCCAATATATTTGACTTAAGCGAAAAGTTCGTTCTTGGCAGGCATTCTGGAACTCACCGCTTGCCCACGCCGGCTGAAGCCAGCGCTCCATAAGATCGGAATCTGAACTCACCGCCGCAGCAGGTTTTCCAAGCGTGCAAGGGTGTCCTTGAGGCCCGGTTCCGTGGTGACCTGGGATTGGACTTTCTTGCAGGCGTGGATCACGGTGCCGTGGTCGCGGCCGCCGAAGGCCTCGCCGATCTCCATGAGCGATCCCTTGGTCAGGTTGCGGCTCAGATACATGGCTACCTGCCGGGGGAACGCGATGCTGGCCGGGCGGCGTCGGCTGATCATGTCCGCGAGCCGGATGTCGTAGTGCTCGGCCACCGTTTTCTGGATCGAATCAATGCTGATGATGCGGCTGGATTCCTCGACGAGCAGGTCGCGCAGCAGCGGCTCGATCTTATCCACGGTGACGCTTTCCCCGGCGAGCGAGGCGAACGAGGCCACCCGCATCAGCGCCCCTTCGAGGCGGCGGACGTTGGAGCGGATGTTTTCCGCCAGATAGACGAAGATGGACTCATCCACCCGGACCTTCCAGTCGGCCGATTTTTGTTTGAGGATGGCCAGCCGGGTTTCCATGAGCGGCGGCTGGATTTCCACGGTGAGGCCACATTCGAAGCGGGACACCAGCCGGGGTTCGAGGCTTTTGATTTCGGAAGCCGGTCGATCACTGCTGAGAATCACTTGGTTGCGGCCGTCGAGCAGGGTGTTGAAGGTGTGGAAGAATTCCTCCTGCGAGCGCTCCTTGCCGGCGAGGAACTGGATGTCGTCGATGAGCAGCACGTCGGGTTTTCGGTAGCGGCTGCGGAATTTCTCGATCTCGCCCCGGCGCACGCCGTCGATGAACTCGTTGGTGAACTTCTCGCAGGTGAGGTAAACGATGCGGCAGGCCGGGTGCTTGCGGATGAGTTCCTGGCCGATCGCCTGCATCAGGTGGGTCTTGCCGAGGCCGGAGCCGCCGTGAATGAAGAGCGGGTTGTAGCCGGTTTTCGACTTGCGCGCCACCGCCTCACAGGCGGCGTGGGCAAACTGATTGTTGGCCCCCACCACGAAGCTGCTGAAGGTGTGCGACGGGTTCAGGCCGATGGCCTTGACCCGCTTTTCCAAGGCCTCGCCACTGAGGACGGTGTGGCCGCAGTGGTTGTGGTGGTTGTGGTGGTTGTGGTCCGGTACCTGTGGGTCGCTGCCGTCCGGTGCGGGTTTGGCACTGAGGACCAGCTTGACTTCGCGGGTGTTTTCATGGACCGCGTTGACGGCGGTGGTGAGTTCGGGCAGGTAGTTGGCCTCGATCCAGACCTGGTGGATTTCGCCGGGCACCGCGATGGCGGCAATGCCGTCCCTATGGCCGGCCCAGGTGGCGGCATGGAACCAGCGATGGAAGGCATCCGTGCCTACCGCCTTGCGGAGTCCTTCACAAATCTCTTCCCAGGCTGGCTGGTCGGGCTCGGTTGCGGATGGAGTGGAGTCGGTTGCATTGTCTGGTAGCTGATTGAAATCCATGGCGGCGGGTGAAAGATTGGCGGGGTTTAGCTGGCCTGAGGGCACCATTTCTGGTAAGCCCCAGTTGCGGATAGCGGGGTGAGAATGACGGTTGCACGCCGGGTGTGGGAAAGACATTTTTTTCGACTTTGGCGATGGATTCCGGCGTTGCCCTTTCCACAAGGGTTCCACAGCCAATGTTTTTTAAAACTTGACCCCCGTGTTTGTTTCGCATTTGTGAACCTTAATGCGGCTCTATCCGCTGAGGCTGGCGCAACGGGTTGAAATCGAATGAAATGCGGATGAAATGCGGATGACGGTGTGCTGTTTGTTGGGGGTGGAAGTGCTTCTCAAGATTGTAACTCGTTGGAAAAAAGCGAAATACGAAACTCTGACAAGACTTGTCAGCTGCGGTACCCAATTTCGCATGGCGTTTTTGCCAAGGGCGGGTAGGTTGGGCCAGCCGATGTCAGCCGAATCGATGCCGATACCTGTTGCCGCTTTTTCCGGGGTGTTTTCCGCTCGCGGGGTGAGGAAGGTTTATCACACCGGGGAGGTGGATGTGGTCGCGCTGCACGGGGTGGATCTGGACCTCGGGGCGGGGGAATTGGTGGTGTTGTTAGGGATTTCGGGAAGCGGCAAGTCCACCCTGCTCAATATCCTGGGTGGGCTGGACCTGCCCACGGCGGGGCGGCTGGTCTACCGAGGATGGCCGCTGGACGGCGCGGAGGAGCAAACGCTCACGCTCTTCCGCCGCAATTGCGTGGGTTTCGTGTTCCAGTTTTACAATTTGATTCCCAGTTTGACGGCGCGGGAGAATGTGGCGTTGATCACCGGCATTTCACGTGATCCGATGTCGCCGGAAGAGGCGCTGGAGATGGTGGGCTTGAAGGCGCGCATGGATCATTTTCCGTCGCAGCTTTCCGGCGGCGAGCAGCAGCGCGTCGCGATTGCCCGGGCGATCGCCAAACGTCCCGAGGTGCTGCTCTGTGACGAGCCGACCGGTGCCCTCGATGTGACCACCGGGATTCAGGTGCTCGAGGCGATCGAGCGGATCAATCGCGAGCTGGGCACCCTCACCGTGGTCATCACCCACAACGCGGTGATGGCGGAAATGGCCGACCGCGTGCTCTATTTGTCCGATGGCCGGATTGTTCGGGAGCGGCGCAATGAGACCCGCCGGGCGGCATCGAGCTTGGAATGGTGAGGCTCCCTCCGCCAGTTTGAGGGTGGGCGAGGCCAGGCGCTCAGGCAGCCAGAGGGGGGAGCTGCCATCGTAGTCGGCGCGGGCGGTGAGGGTGAGGATCAGGCCTTGGCCATGGCTGCCAGATGGACCGGGGAGGTCCCGCAGCATCCGCCGACGATGGAAATCCCGCTGGCGCGGAGTTGGCGGGCGAGGTCGGCCATTTCCGCCGGGGTGGCGTTGTAGTGGATTTTCCCGTCCACCAGCAGTGGGGCTCCGGCATTGGGCTGGAGAATGGTGGGGCGGCCGTTGGCGGCGGCCACCATCTGCCTGCCAAGTTCGAGGTAGTCGTCCAGCGAGAGATCGGTGCCGCAGTTGGTACCCACGATCGAGGCTCCGGCCCCGTAGGCGGCCGCCATCGCCTCGGTGACGGTGGTGCCCATCATGGTGCGGAATTCGCCGGCGCTTTTCTGATAGGTGAAGGTGGCCACGACCGGCAGGGTGGTGACGGAGGTGGCGGCGCGGACTCCGGCGCAAAGTTCGCCGGGATCGCTCATGGTTTCGACCAGAATGGCGTCGGCTCCACCAGTGACGAGGGCCTCGATTTGTTCGCGGAAGATGGCTTCGAGTTCCTCCACGGTGGTGTCGCCCATGGGCTCGAGAAAATCGCCGAATGGGCCCACGTCACCGAGCACCCAGCCGTCCGGTCCGGCGACTTCGGCGGCGATCTTAGCGGCGAGGCGGTTCCACTCGGCCACCATGGTGGCCATCCCGTGGCGTTCCAGCATGCTGCGGGTGCCGCCGAACGAATTGGTGGTGATGAGCTGGCAACCCGCTTCGCGGTAGGCTTGATGCACCGCCATGATGTCCGCCGGGCGGGCGGCGTTCCAGGCCATGCCGCACTCGTTGATGTCCATGCCGCGCTGGATGAGCTGGGTGCCCATGGCACCATCGCAGGTGAGCGGTGAAACGAGGCAGGCGTCGGCAAGAGAGGGCTTGGTCATGGTTGTGGCAGGGGGTGGAGTTGGCCGCAGCAGGGTAGGGGACCCGGGAGGCCGGGGGCAAGCGCGATTTCATTCACCCAATCGTGGTTTGGCTTGTCTGGACTGCTGATGTTTGATAAAGTTCGCCTTGTGACGGAGGACTTTCAAGAACCCGATAACGCGGCGACCGATCTGGCTGCGCAGTCCAATGACGCGTTTTTCAAGAGCGTTTTTTCCGAACCTGCTCATGCTGTGACCTTCTTCAGGAGCCACCTTCCCGCTGCCATCGTCGGTAGCGTTGAGTGGTCGACGTTGGAGTTGGTCCCGGGGTCCTTCGTCAAAGCAACGCTCCAGCAGGTTCATTCGGATTTGGTGTTTTCGGTCCGTATTGGGGGATGTGAGGCGTTGCTTTACCTTCTTTTCGAACACCAGAGCACCGTGGATCCCGCGATGCCATTGAGGCTATTGGGCTATCTCGCAGAAATTCTGGGCCAGCACCACAAGACTCACGGTCTGCCCCTCCCCCCAATTATTCCCTTTGTGTTTCATCAGGGACCAGAATCCTGGCAGGTCTCCACCGCCTTCGAGGATCTGTTCGATCTACCTCCTGCGCTGGGCTCCGATTTATTGAAGTACTTGCCCAAGTTCAGTCATGCGCTATTGGATCTCACGCGGTTCGACCCGTCCAGTGAGGAAAGCGACCCTCGAATGCGGGTCGTGCTGCAACTGATGAAGCTGGCCCGAGAACGGCGTATCCAGAGTTTTCTCGAATGGCTGTGTCACGAAGAGACCGACCAACTGTCCGGCGGTTTACTTGAAAGGATATTGGTTTACGTCTTTCACTGTGACTCCGGGGTTGACATGCCGGAGATTCACGGTAGCTTGTCTGCGAACCCCAAATTAAAGGAGGAAATCATGTCTGTCGCTGAAAAACTGAAGGCCGAAGGGCGCATCGAAGGGCTGTCCCAAGGGCTGTCCCAGGGGCTGTCCCAAGGGCTGTCCCAAGGGCTGTGGGTCGGGAAGATCCAGAGTCTGGAGGAGTTTTTGGGCAGGCCGCAAACTGCATTGTCCGCGCTGGAGGTGATGCCCGTGGAAGAACTCAAGGTGCTTCACGACCGACTCCATCAGGAATACAACGCCCGGTTCAAGGGACAGTGATCGGAGTGAGCAGAGCCGTGACAGGCAATCAGCGTTTTTTCTTCGGGGTGCGGAGGAAGGTTTCGATCTCGGCCACCGGGCGGGTGTTGAGGATGTCCTGACGGCGGAGCCAGCCCTTGCGGGCGACGCGGACGCCGAGGCCGAGGTGGTGGAGCCGGGCGGTGGAGTGGGCGTCCGGGTTGATCGAGCAGAGGACGCCGAGGTCGCGGGCGCGTTTCCACCAGCGCCAGTCCATGTCGAGCCGCAGCGGACTGCAGTTGAGCTCGATGATGGTGCGGGTTTCGGCGGCGCAGTCGATGATTTTGGAGTGGTTTACCGGATAGGGGTCGCGGCGGAGCAGCAGGCGTCCGGTTAGATGGCCGAGCATGGTGACGTGCGGGTTCTCCATGGCGCGGCAGATGCGGCGGGTCATTTCATCCTCGGTTAGATTGCCGAACTGGTGGACGGAGGCCACGCAGTAGTCGAGCTGCGAGAGGAGGGAGTCGTCGAAGTCGAGGCTGCCGTCCTTGAGGATGTCCACTTCGGAGCCGGCGAAGAGGCGGAAGGAGTCCCAGGTGGCGTTGAGCCGGCGGATTTCCGCAACCTGGGCGAGGAGGCGGGATTCGTCGAGGCCGTTGGCTTGAAAGGTGGATTTCGAGTGGTCGGCGATGCCGAGGTATTGGAGGCCCATGGAAATGGCTTCGCCGGCCATGGCTTCGAGCGTGTGGAGACCGTCGGAGGCGGTGGTGTGGTTGTGGAATGTGCCGCGGAGGTGGGTGAGTTCGACCAGCAGGGGGAGGGTGTGCTCGGCGGCGGCTTCGAGTTCGCCGCGGTTTTCGCGGAGTTCCGGTTGGATGTGGTCGAGACCGAGGGCGTGATAGAGATCGGCTTCCTCGTGAATCGGCGGGAGTGGGGTGGCGGGCGCGGTGGCGTCCACCGGGGTGAGTCCGTATTCGTTGAGGGAGAGTCCGCGTTTGAGAGCGAGCGAGCGGAGGGCGACGTTGTGTTCCTTGGAGCCGGTGAAGTACTGGAGGGCGAAAGGGAACTGGTCGGTGGAAACGGCGCGGAGGTCGCATTGGAGACCGTTGTGAAGGCGCACGGAGGCCTTGGTTTCGCCGCAGGCGATCACCGCGGCGACTTGCGGCAGGGTGGTGAAATCCTCGCACACCAGCGCCGGGGATTTGGTGGCGGCGAGGAAGTCCAGATCATGGACGGTCTCCTTGGCGCGGCGGAAGGATCCGGCGACGGCCAATTGCGAAATCTCCGGGTGGAGGCGCAGGGTATCGAGGATTTCATCGGCGAGCGGAGTGATGGCCGAGAGGGTGAAGGCATCGGCGAATTTTTCGCGGAGAGCGATGGCTTCGAGGATTTTGGTCTGGGTTTTGGCCCCGAAGCCGGGCAGGGCGGCGATTTGCCCGTTGATGCAGGCGGTTTTCAGTGTGGTGATCGAGTCGATGGCGAGGGCGGAGTAGAGCCCCTTGATCTTTTTGGGTCCCAGGCCCTGGAGTTCGAAGAGATCGAAGAGGCCCGGTGGAAACTCGGCGCGGAGATGCTGATGATAGAGCAGGGTGCCGGTGGTGGCGAGGAGGTGGAGCTTGTCGCGCAGGGCCTCGCCGATGCCCTTGATGCCGGTGAGTTGGTTGTCGGCAGCGAGTTGGACGATGTCGCCGTCGAAGCTGCGGACGGTGTCTGCACCCTGGCGGTAGGCGCGGATTTTGAACGGGTTTTCGTCCTTCAGTTCGAGCAGTAGGGCAATCTCGTCGAGGACGTCGGCAAGGGTTTCGCGGGTCATGGAATTGGCTCAGCGGGTGATTGTTTCGGTTAGGAAGTCGGCGACGACCATGCGGTGGTCGGAGGCGGGGGTGGTGATGGCGCGGCAGCGGATGGGGGTGAAGTGGTGGTTGGCGTAGATGTGGTCGATGCGGAGGACGGGGATGCGGCGTTGGAAGGTATCGCCCCAGCCGGTGCCGGCGACGAGGAAGGCGTCGGTGAAATCACGGGAGAGCAGGCGGTGGACCGGATCGACCGCGCCGGAGTTGAAATCGCCGCCGAGCAGGGTGGGGGAGTCCGGGAGGTTGGTGGTTTGCTCGAGGATCTGGAGGGTGATTCCGAGTTCCTGGCGCCGGGCGGCGCGGTTGGCATGGTGGATCCGCCAGGCGGAGGGTTGCCAGAGGCGGAGATCGGTGGCGGCGGAGGTGAGGTGGATGTTGACCAACTCGATTTTGTTGCCGTTGGGGAGGACGATGGTGCCCTGCTGGTCGCGCAGTGAAGGGGTGCGGATTTCGCGGTCGAAGCGCCAGCGGGTGACGATGCCATTGGTCTGGTGGCTGCGGTAGTCGCCCCTTCGTTGATAGAGGACATCGGCGATTTGGCGGATCTGGTGGGGGTAGGCTTCCTGGAGCAGGACGATGTCCGGTTGCCATCGTTCGAGGTCCTTGGCTGGGTTGCCGTAGTTGAAGAAGGCGCAATTCAGGGTGATCACGCGGAGTACCGGTCTGCCGTGGTGCGGGGTGGCGGGGCCGGGTTGCGGGGCTTGATTGGTGAGGTGGCCCAAGACCCGCGCCTCATCGGATCCGACGAGCACGGTGACCGTCCAAACGGCGGTCACGATCAGCGACAGCCGGGCGCGAAACATCCAGAATGCCATCGCCGACATGCCGATGCCGATGCCGCCCCACAACCAGAGTGGAAAGGCGGTGAAGGCCGCCAACCGGTCGGGTTGGCGGCTGAAACAGAACACGGTTGTCAGGTGGAGTGCCAGCGAGCACCCGACCAGCAGCCAGCTTAGTTTGCGGCGGACGTCCATGGGGCCGGAAAACCTGAAAGAGAAGGTGTTGGAAGAGGAGGGATCAGAGGCCGGGAAGTCCGAGGCCGCCGGTGAGTTTCTTCATCTCCGCAGCCGCGGTTTCCTTACCCGTGGCGATCGCTTCCTGAACGCCTTTGAGCACGAGTTCTTCGAGGAATTCGGCATCGCCGGGGTCGATGACCGAGGGGTCGATTTTGATGGAAAGAACGTCGCCGGCGCAGGTGGCAATGACGCGGATCTTGCCGCCGCCGACGGCGGATTCCACGGTTTGCAAGGCGAGTTGTTCCTGTTTGGCGGCGAGCCCGGCCTGCATCTGCTGAGCTTGTTTCATCAGTTTTTCCATGTTCATAAGCGGGTAGTAGTCGGTGGTTGGTGAGTCGTTATCGGTTCAGTTGACGAGTTTGCCCTCGAATTTGACGAGTGCGGCTTGGACGAGCGGGTCTTGATGGAAGGTCTCGTCGAGCGTCGGTGGTGCGGGTGCGGGTGTTGGCTCGGGAGATGGTGGTGGGGTAGTAGGGGGCGCTTCGGGCGGGAGGATGGGTTCATCCGGAGCGCGGGCGATGAGTTCCTCGATGCTGAGCACCGGACCCGCCGGCTCTGCCTCGGGTGCCACCGGCGGCGGCGGAGGTGGTGGCGGTTCCGCAGGGGGGGCGGCCAGGAGTGCGGGTGGCGGAGCCGGTGGCGCGGGTGCGGGTGGGGGCGGCGGCTCGGTTGGCTGCTGGGCGGGTGGGTTGGTGGTGGTTTCGGCTCGGCCGCTGGCGGGTAGGAATTCGGCCCCGCGGGTGAGGACGGTGATGACGTCGGTGATGCGCAGCTCACCGAGGGTTTGGGTGGCTCTGATGATCCCCAGTTCGAAGTGCAGCCGTTTGTTGGTGGCCCATTTCATCCGGCCCTCGGTATCGGCGAAGGCGTCGATGGTGGAGAGGATGCGGTCGGGTTGGTATTTGGCGACTGCCTGGAGCAGTTCGGCCCAAAGGTGTTCCGGGATGCCTTCACCATCGGCGGAGGGGTCGAGCTTGGCGACCAGCAGGCCGCGGAGGCAGCCGATCAGTTCGCCGAGGAGTTGGGAGAGATCGCGGCCGGTTTCGGCTTCCTTGTGGATGAGGGCAAGGGCCGCCGGGGTGTCGCGGGCGAGCAGGGTGGTGGTAAGCTTGGCAACCTTCTCGCGGGAGGTGAAGCCAAACACGTCGAGGACGTTGGCTTCGGTGATGGCGTCGCCGCAGAAGGCGACCAGTTGGTCGAGCATCGACTGGGCGTCGCGCATGCCGCCGTCCGCGCCCTTGGCGATGGCCCAGGCGGCGGCGGGATCGAGGGTGATGCCTTCCTCGGTGGCGATGTGCTGGAGGTGGGCGGCGATCGTTTCGGTGGGGATCGGGCGGAGGTCGAAGCGCTGGCAGCGGGAGAGGATGGTGGGGAGGATTTTGTTCGGTTCGGTGGTGGCGAAGATGAATTTAACGTGGGGTGGCGGTTCCTCAAGGGTTTTGAGGAGGGCGTTGAAGGCCGCATTGGAGAGCATGTGGACTTCGTCGATGTAGTAGATCTTGAACTGGCCGCGGGTGGGGGCGAAGCGGACCGAGTCGCGGAGTTCGCGGATTTGATCGACGGAATTGTTGGAGGCACCGTCGATTTCGAGGACGTCGAGGGAACGGCCTTCGGCGATTTCGATGCAGACATCGTCGTCCGGGTTGAAGTCGATTTTGGGGCCGCCCGGGCAGTTGAGGGCCTTGGCGAGGATGCGGGCGGTGGAGGTTTTGCCGGTGCCTCTGGGGCCGACGAACAGATAGGCGTGGGCCAGTCGCTGCTGGGAGATGGCATTGCGGAGGGTGCGGACGACGTGTTCCTGTCCCAGAACGTCATCGAAGGTTCTGGGGCGGTATTTGCGGGCGAAGACTTGGTAGCTCACGGGGGGGAGTGTAGGGATGTGGGGCGATTTGTCATGGCTCAGTTTTGCGGAAATGAAAAAAAGGTGGGTTGGGCTTGGCAGGCGGGCGGTTGGAGGGTAGGAAAAAACCCATGAACGACACGGTGAATGTGCCCGGTGCTGAGGAAAAGCGAGGATTGTATGCCGAGGCGCGGTTGAAAATCAGCGGGCTCCTGGCCGGCGAGTGTGACCGGGTGGCGCGGATGGCCGGTATCGCGGCGGTATTGCACGGAATGATGGAGCATTTCGATTGGACCGGATTCTACCGGGTGAGTGGTGGTGAGTTGGTGATCGGGCCGTATCAGGGGACCCCGGGTTGCGGGCGGATCGGCTGGGGCAGGGGTGTTTGCGGCACGGCGTGGGCAGAGGGGCGCACCCTGGTGGTGCCGGATGTGCATGCGTTTCCGGGGCATATCGCCTGCGATTCGCGGTCGGCCAGCGAAATCGTGGTGCCGGTGCGCGATGGAGCGGGGCGGGTGGTGGCGGTGTTTGACGTAGACAGCCTGGTCCCGGGGGCCTTCGATGAGGTCGATCAGGAGGAACTGGAGGCTCTGTTCGCGGACTGGGGGGAGGGCTGAGGGGGTGACAGCGGAAGAGCAGCGTCGTTGCGAATACCCTGCCCGAAGTCTTCTTGGTTAAGAGAAGGTGAAGAGAAGGTGAAAGAGAAGGTGTCAGAGAAACAATCTTGGAAGCTGCCGCTTGCTCAACCTCCGGATGCTGATTCTCGCAGAGGTTTGCCCACATTGTGCGCGCACCGACACCCTCAAGGCCCATGGCTCTCTCAAGGCCGCCTGTGGCTCCATCCGGGGCATCCGGCCCTATTGCTCCAACCGGCGTCACAACGGCGGGTGCGGCCGCACCTACTCGATCCACTTCGAGGACCGGATACCGCAAGCCACGCTGTCACAAACCTTCAGACGCCCGGGGAGCCCTGGCCGTCGTAGCCTCGGCGAAGTCGGCTGTGGAACAATCGGACGGATTCTACGACCTCAGCGGACCCAAAGTACGATGAAAGCGTGGAACGCAAAAAGCCGCGATCGCGGCGGCATCCTCAATGCCGAAGGCACAAACCGGCATGGCCAGAGGCAAATATCGCCCTAACTCCTACGATGACAATTATGAAAAACGACTCGATGACAATTCGGCCTTTAACACTTTGGCTCCGCTGCCCGTTCCCCGCATCGCCCGCGCCCCGTCCTCGCACTTCTTGCCGAATCGCTCACGCGCATTGCCGCAAAGGGCCTGGCCCTCTGCATCTGATCTGTGAATGCCCACCCTCCGATCACGCTTCCGGGGCGTCTCTGGCCGAATTGTGACTGTGTGGCCCCAGCCTGAAATCCGGCGCCAATCCGGCCGCTATTTTTCCACAGGCCAGATTTTGCTATTGAGAATGGCGTTGAACATTGGTTTCCCCGATCCGGTTAGGGCTGTGGAACACCCTTGGCTGCGTCTTATTGAGAACGGCAGCTTGTGACAATGCCCGGAAGGCGGAGTGGCATGCCCGGGGGGGAGTTGAATGAATAAAGGACCCCAACGACGCCCTCGGAACTCCAAACGCCACCCGAAATTTAAACATTAAAGGACTGCCCCCAGCGACGGAAAACCGCGCCCAAAAACGAGTCTCAAAAAAAATGAAAATAACCCTTGATTTGATCTGATACTACTGACCCCAACGAGGTGGGGTCATTCCTGCTCTGGGATTCGAACTAGGCTCCTAAATCCCGGTTCATTTGCCAACTGAACAACCGCCGACTTGTCCGAGACTTTCAGGGTGACGAAAAGGAGGGAGTGGACTGAGTCTACCGTGTGTGGGACGACCGTTACACCTCGTTCCTCAAGGGTACGCACAAAAGAGGGATAAGGCAGGTCCACGGAATCATCATCCGGTAGCGAAAACGTCAACCCTATTTCCGAAAGCGCACAATCTTTGCTGCGGCCGAATTCCATCTTTGTCTCATTTTCATTTGGTTGTTTCGATTTGGTAACAGATGACACTTGTTGATCAGAGGAATCAATTGTTTTCTCCACCGATGTGTGTGATTCGGAATTACAGTTGGCCAACAGGCCAGCTATGATCAATAACTGACTAGCGATCACGGATTTCATGAGCTTCGGTTGGTAAAAGTTTCTTGGCGTCATTGAGGATTTTCCTTTGTTCTTCGGTAGGTAGTCCCCCTTTGTTGAATTTGCCACTTCCAGAACTGTTCTGTCCAACAGAACCATCATCATTGATCTTCGCGACATGATAAATATAGCGGGTCACATATGGCTTTTTGCAACCACAACCCCTGCCACTAACAAGTGTCGCGGCGATCAATAGTATCCGCGTCTTTCCCCTATGCCCGTCTCCACCGAAACCTGGGGCGTCCGGTATTGAGGCGTTCCTAGCGCTTGGATCATCCTGAGCAATTTCAAATTCGCGGTAAGGATACTTGGCGCCCCGCTTGTTGAGTTCCTCGAGGCCTTTAGAGCCGGGTGAAAGATCAAACCATTCCCCGTTCTTTGCGCCAGCCGCCTTTTGATAATCCTCCCCCCAAATATTTGACCATTCAAACCAGCGAAAAACACACGGGACACTCTTCTTGCGGTCACCGTTCGACCATCTGGGCTCTACTCGGAAGTAGGCATGTCCTGAGTTCCCCACCCCGGGCGTCTTTTCCGTGGCACTCCCCTCGCGCACCCATACGAACTCCACATCTTCTGCGCAGCAACAGCACATTTTCTTGTCTT
>JAIPKB010000293.1 GCA_021733795.1 Akkermansiaceae bacterium
ATTCCGCCCATACAACCGCGGTTCCAAGCCCACCCCGGAGATCCTCCGGGAGACGGCCGCAGGCAATCCTTCCTACCAATATCTGGCCGCTTACCTGATGCAGGCCGGCGGTTTCAACATCAACTCGACCTCCGAGGATGCATGGAAAACGGTGCTGGCTGCCCTGGATGATGCGGAAATCGAAACGGTGAGCGGCCCGGAAGCCGCCGCCACCGGCCGCTTCGCCCTGCTCCGCGTGCGCCGCCCGGCGGAAAAGGCCATCGATGGGGCGGTCATCCCGACCCGCCAGAACCGCTGGCAGGGATATCGGCGGCTGTCGGAACCCCAAATCGCCTTGCTGGCCAAGGAAGTCGTCAAGGAAATCCGCTTGCGTGGCCCGTTTCTGTCGCTCGCGGACTTTGTCAACCGCAGCATCGGTCCCGAGGCAGAGACAACCACCAAAGGAGCGATCCAGGCTGCCATCGAGCGCGCCGATATCAACAATACGATGAAGTTGGACGGCAAGGAGCTGCTGGCTGCGGATGTGGTTCTCAACGGCTACCCGTCAGCCATGGCCGGGACCGGGAACAACGCGATCTACGCGCCGGGGATGATTTCCCAGGGCGACGTGCTGTCCGTCATCGGGTCCCGCATCACCGCGCGGGGCGATACCTTCCGGATCCGTGGATACGGCGAGGCGCGCGACTCCACCGGGAGCAAGGTGCTGGCCACCGCCTGGTGCGAGGCCGTGGTCCAGCGGGTCCCGGATTATGTGGACGCCACGGATCAGGCAACGATCCGTTTCACCGATTTGAACCGGGTCAACCAAAGGTTCGGGCGGCGGTATGAAATCGTCGCGTTTCGTTGGCTGAACCCCCGCGAGGTGTGACCCCGGCTTGACAATCCTCGCGGCCCAAAGAAGCTTGCGCCCATGAAGACCTGTTTCAGATTGTTGGCGTTGGTTTGGCTTTCGGTTTCCTTGCTGCCGGCGCAGGAGGATACCCGCTCGATCAAGTTCCGGGTGCTGTGTTACGATCACGTCAAGGATGCTCTGGCGGGTTTTGTGATGGGAACCGGCGGCGACAAGCAGGAGGTGGATTTTTTCACGGGTGGCTTTGGCCCGCAGATCACCGGCCGTTTTGGCGGGGGCAAGGTGCGTATTTACAACGAAAAGGCGGGGCCTGACGGCAAACCCGTCCGCACCGTGGTGGGTGAGGGCAAGTTGGCGGATTCGGCGGTGCAGATGTTCTTTTTGCTGCCGGAAAGCAAGCCGGGCACCCCGACCTACCGGGTGCTGGCCTTTGACGACCAGGAGTCCTCATTTCCGATGGGGGCCACCCGTGTGATCAATCTGGCACCGTTCCAGATCCGCCTGAACCTGGCCGGCAAGGACCTCGCTCCGATCAAACCCGGAGGAATGGCGGTCTATCCTCAGGTCAAGGCGGTGGACGAGTGGAACATGTACTCCGCCCGCATCGACTTCTTCGCCAAGGAACAGTGGGTGCCGGTGGCAACCCAGTCGTGGAAAGCCAGCGACCGCAAGCGGGACTGGGTCGTGGCCCAGATGAACCCGGCCACCCAAAGCCCGGCGATCCGGCTCTATCAGGATATCCCCCCGTGGCGGGAGGTGCCGTTGCCGCTCGGTGGGGATCGCAAGCCTGCCGAGCCCTGAAAGAGCGTTTTCACGGCTATCTGCGGCTTTTTGCTCGCCAGCGGGCCCGAACCGTGGTAGTCCTTGTTTGTGCCGTTTGTGGGTCAGTTTCATATTTTGGCACACCGTTTGCTTTCCGTTACCCAACTCCGTTGGACTATGAAAAAAATTGAAGCCATTATCAAACCATTCAAGTTGGAAGAAGTCAAGGAAGCCCTCGCCGATGCAGGGGTGCAGGGAATGACCGTGACCGAGGTCAAGGGATTCGGCAGGCAGAAAGGCCATACCGAGATCTACCGCGGCTCGGAATACACTGTGGATTTCCTGCCAAAGGTCAAAGTCGAAGTCGTGGTGGATGACGAGGCCGCTGAAAGAATCGCCCAGGTGATCGTTAAGAGCGCCAATACCGGCAAGGTCGGTGACGGCAAGGTCTTTGTCTCGCCCGTCGATCAGGCGATCCGCATCCGGACCGGCGAAACCGGGTCGTCCTCGGTACTCGGGTGAGGGGGGCGTCTGGTGGCTTGTTCCGCGCTGGCATGCCGCTTCCGCCCCGTTAGCATCGGGTGGGGCTGCCATGGCCCCCGTTTGCAGACGGATGGGGACGTCCCCGGGTGTTTGCTGAAATCCGGATAATTCCCATGGTTATCCGCTGATTTTACTTTGTCGGAAAGGGTGGGGATGCGTAGGCTCCGGCACCAATTCGTGCGTTGATGAATTGGATGGAACCCTGGAAAAGATGAAAGACCTCTACGATCTCAAGTTTGTTTGGAAAATTTGCCTAGTCGCCGCGATGGGGGGCTTGCTCTTCGGTTATGACTGGGTGGTGATCGGTGGAGCGAAGCCGTTTTACGAGGCCTTTTTTGGTCTTACTGGAGACGATCAAGTCTGGCGCGCCGGGTGGGCGATGAGTTCCGCGCTGGCCGGTTGTCTCGCCGGGGCTTTGTTATCCGGTGTCATCACTGATGCCTTGGGCCGCAAAAAGGTCCTCGTTACCGCCGCCATCATGTTCACCGCATCGGCCATCTGGACGGCACTATCGGGAAACTACGGCGAATTTGTCATGGCACGCATCCTTGGCGGGATCGGAATTGGTTTGGCGTCCAACGTGTCACCCATTTACATCGCCGAGATATCGCCGGCGAGCATGCGGGGAAAGTTTGTTTCCATCAATCAACTGACCATTGTGATCGGCGTCCTGGCCGCGCAGGTGGTGAATCTGCTGATCTATCAATATAAGCCGGTTGAAACAGGCGCCTCTGCCGAGGTGATGTTGAACTCATGGAACGGCCAAATGGGCTGGCGCTGGATGTTTGCGGCCGAGGCGATTCCTGCCGGCTTGTTTTTTGCAATGGCACTGGCGATTCCCGAATCACCGCGCTGGTTGTTGAAACGTTCACGAGGTGATGAGGCTCGTGGAATTCTGGTGAAAATTGGTGGTGATGAATATGCCCGAAAGGAGATTGAGGACGTGGAGGAGACTCTGGAAGGAGAGCGCAAAGTCATCCATTTCTCGGAACTTTTCCGTCCCCGCCTACTGAAGATCCTGGGTTTGGGGATCTTCATCGCCGTCTTCCAACAATGGTGTGGCATCAACGTGATTTTCAACTACGCCGAGGAGATTTTCGAGGCGGCTGGTTATGATGTCAGCGGAATGATGTTCAATATTGTAATCACGGGGTTGGTCAATCTGATCTTTACTGTCATCGCCATCAAGACGGTTGACCGTTGGGGGCGTCGTCCACTGATGCTGCTTGGCGCCGGAGGCCTGATGCTGACCTATGGCATTATGGGGTCCTGCTATTATTTCGGGATTCAAGGGCTTCCGGTTCTCATCGTGGTGCTTGCGGCTATCGCATTCTATTCGATGACACTCGCTCCGATCACCTGGGTGCTGCTTTCCGAGATTTTCCCGAATCGGATCAGGGGAGCGTCCATGAGCCTGTGTGTCTCGGCTCTTTGGATCGCCTGCTTTCTCCTGACGGTTACTTTCAAGCCGATCAATGCGGCATTGGGCGCGTCCGGCACGTTCTGGCTGTATGGAGTGATCTGCCTGGTGGGTTTTGCCGTGCTCTACCGCTGGGCTCCGGAAACAAAGGGTAAGACGTTGGAAGAAATCGAGTGCGAACTCGGCGGTTGATTCTCCCGTCCTGGTTCCCCGAATTCAGCTGCTACCCCACCATGTCCGTCATCGCTAGGATCGAGCCACTCGTCATCCCCACCTATCCGGTTGGGACTCCGGAGAAAAACCCGATGTTCTTTGAGAAACGCGTCTATCAGGGGTCCAATGGCAAGGTCTTCCCGCTGCCGTTCATCGACAAGGTTTTCGATGAGCCGGGGCCGGTGACCTATCAGTCCGCAAGGCTGGAAAACGATCTGGTCCGGCTCGTCATGCTGCCGGAAATCGGCGGGAGGATCTTCATCGGCCAGGACAAGACCAACCACGACTATGATTTTTTCTACCGGCAGGATGTGATCAAGCCGGCCTTGGTCGGTCTGGCCGGCCCGTGGATTTCCGGCGGGGTCGAGTTCAACTGGCCGCAGCACCACCGTCCCGGCACCTTCATGCCCGCGGATGTTTCGATCGAAAAAGAACCCGACGGAGCACGCATCGTCTGGCTCTCCGAACACGATCCGCTCAACCGCCTGAAAGGCATGCACGGCATCCGGTTGCGGCCGGGATCGTCGCTGATCGAGCTGCGGGCACGCCTCTACAACCGGACCCCGTTCACCCAGACCTTCCTGTGGTGGGCGAATATCGCCGCGATGGTGCATGATCAGTACCAGTCGTTCTTCCCGCCCGACGTCCACTACGTGGCGGATCACGCGGTGCGGGCGATGTCGTCGTTCCCCCATGCGCACAATCCCTATTACGGGGTGGACTATCAGGACCGGCCGGACGCGAACGACCTTTCATGGTATAAAAACATCCCGGTGCCGACGAGTTATATGGTTTGCCAGACGCAGTCCGATTTCTTCGGTGGCTATGATTTCAACGCGGGTGGCGGTTTCGTGCATGTGGCCAATCGCCACATTGCGCCCGGCAAGAAGCAATGGACCTGGGGCAACCACGCCTTCGGCTACGGTTGGGACCGCGAACTCACCGATACCAACGGTCCCTACATCGAACTCATGGCCGGGGTGTTCACCGACAATCAGCCGGATTTCTCCTATCTTGCTCCTTACGAAACACGGACCTTCTCACAGTTCTGGTGGCCGATCCAGGGCATCGGTCCGGTGCAGCAGGCGAACGAGCGCGCCGCCCTGCGGATGGTGGTGCGGGATGACCGGACCATCGAACTGGGCGTGTGTGTGCCGGAGCAACTCGAACGCGCGCGGATCGTGGTGAGCCGCGGGTTGGAGCGCTTGCTGGAGGAATCGGTGACGCTGTTGCCAGGCAGGCCATGGAGGCATGAAGGACTGGTGTTCAAGGGTGAGGATGCCCCCGAGTTGTTGGCGGCCGTCATGGACGATGAGGGTGCCTGCGTTTTACGGTATCGTCCGATGGATGCAAGCAAACTCACCCGCGATCGCGAGGTGGCCACGGAGTCGCCACCGGCGGCGGAGCTGGTTTCCGCAGATGAACTGTATTTCACCGGCGAACACCTTGAACAATCCCGCCACCCCACCCGCTCTCCGGAGAGCTACTGGCAGGAGGCGCTGCGCCGCGATCCGGGCGATGTGCGTTGCAACATCGGGATGGGTCGCCGGGCGCTCCGGCAGGGCCGCTTCGACGATGCGGCAGGGTGTTTCGGTGCGGCGATCGCCCGCCTGACCCGCCGCCATCCCAACCCGGAAACCGGCGAGGCCCACTATTTTCAAGGACTCACGCGGGTGTTTCAAGGGGACCACGAGGCGGCTTACCCGCTGTTCTACAAAGCCACCTGGAACCAGGCATGGCGCGCGGCGGCGTTCTATCAGATCGCTTGCCTGGATTGCCGGAAGTTCGACTACGAAACCGCGATGAGCCATCTGGAGGAGTCCCTGGTCACCAATGGCGATCATACCAAAGCGATGGTGTTGCAGGCCGTGATCGCCCGTCATCAGGAGGACCCGGAAGGAGCCCGGGATGTCCTTGGCGACGTGCTGGCAGCCGATCCGTTGGATCATTGGGCGCGCTATGAAAGCTCCTGCCTGGGAGAACTGGCCAAGGCGGAGTTTCTAACGGCGATCCGCAATGATGCGCAGACCATTCTGGACCGGACCCGGTGGCGGCCTACGCGCTCGGTAACTATTGCTATGATCTCACGCGCCACGAGGATGCCATCGACAGTTGGGGGCGGGCAGTGGCCCAAGGGGCGGCCTTCGCCACCGTGTTCCGCAATCTGGGTATCGCCATGTGGAACGTCCGCAGCGATGGGCTCTCGGCCCGCACGCTCTATCTGCGCGCCCTGGAGTTGGATGCCACCGACCCTTGCCTGGTTTCCGAATACGACCGGCTTTGTGCCAAACTCAATGAACCACTGGCGGAACGGCTGGCGTTTCTCGATAGCCACCGCGCGCTGGTGCTGCAACGTGACGACTGCACGGTGGCGCTGGCGGGGCTGTATAATCTAACAGGAAGTCCGGCGCTGGCGCTGGAGTTGCTCACCAGCCGCCGCTTCCATCCGTGGGAGGGCGGCGAGGGCTCGGTGCTGCGGCAGTTCACCACCGCCCACTTGCTGCTGGGGGCGGGGGCACCTGCCGCCGGGGATGGCGGGGCCGCGCTCCGGCCTTTTACCGGGGCCATGGATACGCC
>JAIPKB010000294.1 GCA_021733795.1 Akkermansiaceae bacterium
ACCTTTCAAGCGCCGCTGCCCCTCTTCGCCGACGCCGGGCACGGTCATTTGCCAAGCCTGGCGCGCCCGCTCCTCATCTGTTAGTTCGGGCGGCAGGTCGCTCACGGTTGGCGCGGATCTAACGAGATTCAGGGGCTGCCGGTGACCGTGACGTTGTCGAAGGTCGAGGTGTGGAGCTTGGATTCGTCGCGGTTGCCCGCGGTGACGGGCATGCCGGCAAGAATCTTGGGCGGCATGGCGAGGGTCACCGGCGCGCCGACTTGGGTCCATGCGGCACCATCGGTGGACTGGAAGCCGGTGACGGTGTCGCTTTTTCTAACAAGCTTGAGCCAGCAGGGGGCGGTCTTGATGGTATGGTTGGCGGTGGCGGAGCTGCTGCCGCCATCCTTCTGGCGTACCGACAGACGGACACCCATTTGCGGGTTGAACAGCAACGCGACGTTTTTCGAGTCCGCGGCCAGTGATTCGCGCAACATGATGCCCACCTTGGGCTCGCGGGTTTTCACCACCAGGGTGGCGAGCCGGACCTTGATCTCGCCATCGCCATTGAGACTCTGACTGGCAAATTGAAAGTTGTCGATTGGCTGGCCGCGTTCGCCGATGTCGCGGCCGGAGCCCCTAACGGTAAAGGTGCCATCGGCGTGGTTAGCACCGCCGCCCGGGCGCTGTGCATGGCCGACGAATGCGGTCTGCCAGCCGGCGGGCAGGATGCCGCTGGTGGAGAACGTCACGGAGGTTGCGGCCCAAGCTTCGCCGTCGGCATTCGTGGCCCGGCACCGATAAAAATAGGATTCCTACGGCTTGAGACCCGTCACCTCGGTGCTGAACACCGCGCCGGCCTTTTGCACCGCCACACTCTTGGAGTTTTGCCAGGCCCCGGCTGCCGTGCCGCCATCCGCGCTGCCCCAATAAATCGTCACCTCGCTCGGGGCCTTCGCCTCATAGACGATTTTGCCGGAGAGCGTGGCGCGATCGGCTGAAATGTTAGATGCCCACTCGCCGTTGTTGATCACCGCGGGCAGGCCGGAGGTGGCATAGGACAGGAAGATTTTTTTCTGCAGCGGTGGGCCCCACGCTTTGGGCGAGCGGCTGATGGCGAGCAATTGGTTGTCGGGGCTGATGCGGAACACGTCCAGTTCGCCGTTGCTGCTGGCCCAATTGATGCCGCGCCAGACATTGTTGACCCCGCCCCCCTGGTGCCCGCACATGATCAGGATCACGTTGTAGTCTTGTATCGCCTGCTGAAACTTATCCGCGGCGGCGTAAGTCCACCAGTTCTCGTCGATCGGCCGGAAATGTTGGACAATCACCACCGGGCGGCCGGAATCACCGACGTTGCGGCGCAGGTCATCAACCAGGAAATCCCGCGCAAACAGCGGATTGTGCCCGGCCCCGTATGCATCGGCTTCGCCGTGCCACACGTTGCCGGGGAACAAGTTGACATTGACGAAATGCACGCCGTCCCAATCCCATGAATAGTGATAGCCGTTGGGCGAGACGTGGCTGATGTGCCCGAGCTTCAGCCGCGTCTGGTTGCGCTCCTTGATCTTGTTGAAAACATATAAGTTCTCGTTCACATCATGATTGCCGATGGCTTCGAACACCGGAAACTTGCAGCGGCCTTCGCCATTGACCCCGAAGTCGGCGATGTAGTTCGCCCATTGCGTCGGGTATTTCTCGGCGACCGCGCCATCATTGATCAAGTCACCCTGCATCACAATGCCGCGCGGCACCGCCACCGCGCCGGTGAACGGTGCCGGATAGAGGGTGCCCGGCAGGCTGTTGATCTCCTCAATCATCGAGCACCTGACTTTCGGGGTGTCATCCTTGGGGCCGGAGACGGCACCGTAATGAATGTCGGAAAAGCCGAAGTAGGTCAGGTCCGCCGCAGCGGCGGCAGAGGCAGCGGCGATGCCGAACAAGACCGCTGTCGCGCAGGACCGGAAGCCAAGGGGTGTTGGGGAGGTTTTCATGGGGATGGGGGGGGACTGGGGTGGGTTAGATCCGGCTGCTGCCGGCACTGATTCTGCTGGAGATTCCATGGGATGGATCATAAAAGGCGGGTCATGCCGCGATAGCCACTGAAGCCGACCGGGCACACGGTGTTATATTTCTCAATGGTTGCAGTGGCTCTTAGCCTAATCAGTGGTTCGCTTGGTCCGAATCTCCAGGATAGTCCACGCGTCGTCCAAGCCAAGGAAAGGGGAGGAAATGCTGGTCTTGACTCCTGATGTGGCGTTAGATCAAACGAGCACTTGTCGTCGTTGTTATTTCGCTTTGATCCAGACCAGTGAGCGGCCGCCCCGATTCAGGCGCGCATAGTTGGGAACCGCCAGCAGCGCTTTGCCATCCTTGAAGGAGCCCGTGATGACCATCACTCCTTCTAACATGCCTTTGTTCCATTCGGCGCTGAGCGGTGAGTCCGGGGCGAGGACCGACTCGACGCTCTGATCGGCGCTTTCGATGTTATAGACCAGCGGGCCGCGGCGCAGGGCGACGCGACCGGTGGTGGCGGCGATCTTGGCGCTGGGGTTGACGCGTTGCACCGGCAACGGCAGTTCCAGCCCGACTTTGTCGCCGGCTTTCCATTCGCGGGTGACGAGCGCATATCCCTGCTCGATGGCGGGCTTCACGGACTGGCCATTGACGGCAAAGGATGTGAGGCCGGAGGCTTCCGGAGTGTTGGTGTAGAGCGGGCTGGTCTGACGGTTAGGCACGCGGAGTTTCAGAGTGAAGGTGGCGGGCTTGGCGGGATTGAGAGTGATGGCCACCTTGCCGTTCCATGGGTATGCGGTCGTTTGCACGACCTGCAGCGGGGTACCGGCGATCTCGCCAACCGTCACCTGGCTGCCGATATAGAGGTTCACAAACAGCGCGTCGGCGCTGCGCGTGTACATCCAGGTCGGCAGGCTGAGCAGGGTGCGCGGGATGTTGCCAACGCAGCAGGGGCAGCCGTGCCAGAGGTAGCGTTTGTGAGACGAGTCGAGCGGATTGGTGTAAGTGAAGTTCTTGCCCTCGAGGTCCACGCTGCCGAGGACGGCATTGTAGAGGGTCTCTTCGAACAGGTCCGCGTAGCGCGCGTCCTGCCAGGTCATTTGCAGGCGGTGCTGGAAAAACACCTCGCCGCAACCGGAGCAGGACTCGCAATATGCATTGTTAGGCAGGGAGTAGTCCTTGCCGAAGCCTTCGGAGGTTTCGCCGCTGCCAACGCCACCGGTGACGTAATACTTGCGGTTAACAATGTTGCTCCAAATTGACTGGACGGCGCTGCGGTAATCGGCATCGCCGGTTTCCATCGCGATGTCGGCCATGCCGGTGTAACTATACACGGCGCGCACCGCGTGGCCGACGGCCTCGTATTGTTGGATCACCGGCAGGTGGGATTGGTCGTATTCGGAGCCGTCGCGGCGTGCATCGAGGAGGAATTTCGACAGCGCGATGTAATCCTTGCACTTGTCAGGCTCGCCAATCGCCTCGAGATGGCGGGCGAGTTGGACCAGCGCCATTTCGAGCGCCTGATGGCCGTCATACCAGGATTTTTTCGGGGCGGGGCCGATGTTGCGGACCCAACAATCGGCGAGGCGGATGGCGCCATCGAGCATGCGCCGGTCCTTGCCGCCGCTCATCCGGTGGTGGGCAATGGCGAGGTCCATGAAATAGCCTGCCTGATAGCCCTCGTGGTCGTGGACGTTGCTCCAGCGGGGCCGGTTTTGGATGATGTATTGGGTGTGCAGATAGCCATCCGGGGCTTGGCCGCTGAGGATTTTGGGAACCCGCTGGTCGCGGGTTTTGCGCAGGGCTTGTTGTGAGGCGATGATTTCCTGATCGCCTTGCGCGTCCACCATCTGGGCCAGGCACATCGACTCGACGATGTTATAGAACCAACCGTCGGAAAACACCGGACCCACATGCACCGCGTCGGTCTTGCCGGCGAGCTTGCGGCCGGCCTGGACGAAGTTCTCGATGCTGCCCTCGGGGGTCTTCGGGTCGCTCATCATCTTCACACAATGGGGAATCCAATTGACGATCAGGCTCTTGGTCCGCTGGCGCCAGAACGGACTGGTGACCTGATAGGTCGTGGTCCACACCGGATCGAGATGGGTGGGGGGCGGTGGCGCGAGCACGGTGACTTGCACGGTGGCAGAAGCCTTCAATGCGCCGTCATCGGCGCTGAGTTGCAGGACATAGTCGCCGGCAGCGGAAAACCGGGCTTCGGTGCTCGTTGCCTCGGGCTTGCCGAAGGTGACCTCGCCGGGGCCGGACCGCTTCGACCAGCGCACCGTTAGCTCGGGCTTGGGTTTGCCGTCATCCTTGATGCTGCCGGTCAGATAGGTCGCCCCTGGCAGCACCACCGTGCGATCGATGTCGGCCTCGACCGAGGGCGCAAAGTTGGGCGAGTTGCCGGAGTCATAGGCGCGCCATTCGAGCAGGCCGCTGGAGGCTTGCCCGTCGGCATCCATCTCCAAGCGCAGTTTGGAGGTTTTGATTTCAGGAAACTCGGTGCGGTTGAAAAGGTTGCCCTTAACACCAAGGCCTTTGGCTCCGGGAATGTCAGCAAATTGGCTGCCGTCCCAATATTTCAAGCGGCAGGCCTTGGGCAGGCGCAGGCCGCCGCCGTCGCTGAACCAATACACATCCGTGGCACTGATCGAAATCGCTTGCGGCCACTCGTACTGGACCCACTGGGTGCCGTGCTCGGGCCAGTTGCCGTAGGCGCCGTGGCTCTTGTCGCCCGAATCGCGGGGCGTGGCACCGTCATTGATGGCAGAAAGTTTTTCGTGGCCGGAGACGAAGGAGGTGGTGGGGGTGGCGACCAGGGCCAGATTGGCAGCGGATGGCGCGGCAGGCGCGGCGGCGGCGGGGTGCATGAGCGCGGCGGCAAGAAGCAGGGCAAAGGAATTGAATCGCATGGGTGGCTTGGTTTGGGGCTAACTAAACGGACGGATGGGGCGGGCTATTTCACCAGTTTGGCAAGAGCTTGCGGGTCCCCGCTGCGGCTGACGACGGTGCCATCGAGGGTGCAGGTGATCACCGCCGGGATGCCGTTGACGCCATGATTGAACTTTTGCTTGAATTTCCCGGCCTCGGCCAACTTGAGCGCCGGCCACGGCATCTGCTTCTTTTTCATGTAGCCATTCATCGCGGCCTCCTTGGAGTCGCAGGTGATGACGATCACTTCGAAGGAGTCGTTGTCCGGTTTGGTTTCGTTGTAAAACTTCACCAGGCTCGGGGTGTAGGCTTGGCAGGGGCCACACCACGATGCGGTGTAGTAGAAGATATAGTATTTCTTGGGTTTCGTTGCGGGTTTGAAGTCCTTGACGGCATCGCCGTCGAGTTTGACCAGATTGCCCTCAAGGACTTCGTCGAAGACCGATGCCTTGGCGGAACCTGGCGCGGGCGCGGGCTTGAATTCCTTGAGCAACACCGCATCTTCCTCGGACAGGCCGGAGGCCTTGATCGACGTGCTGCGGCCATTGCGCATGCGGAACTCGCCAACTTTCTCGCCGTCCTTTTCGCTGACGCTCACCAAGTCGAGGCCCGCCTTGCGGCCGTCGGCGGAGGTCCATGAGCGGAAGTCGGCTGCCGCAGGCAGGGCCAGGGCGAGGAGCAGTAGCATGGCTTTCATGGCGGGTTGGGATGGCACATTCACTCGGCAAAGCTAGCGCGTCCCCGACTTCGGGGCAATGATCATTCCGCGAATGGGTTGGTCAATTTGCGAAGCAGCGGCAGGGTGCCTTTGGCTGCCTACTCCGCTTCCAGCAATCTAACCGGAAATTTGCCGTCGGCCAAGGTCAGGCCCAGGCGATCGCGCAAATACCCTTCCATGGCCTTGCGGACCTTCACTTTCAAGAGGCCGTTGCGCATCGCGTAGTCGCGCTCCACGGCCTTCCGCTGCGGCTCCTTCAGGTCCCGATGGGGGCTCACCCGGAGGGTCACCCACTCATCCCAATCCTTGTCGGCCCCAGGCTGCTGAGCCGGTTCCCGGCTCCACTCCACCTCGGCGATCCGGCTCAAGGTGAAGTCTCTGAAATCCGCGTTGGTTTCGCACCACGCGCGCAGATGCCAGCGCGCCCCGTTGTGGCCGAGTGCGTGCGGTCGCAGCCAGCGCCATTCCTCCTTGCCGCTGTTGACGCTGGCGTATCTAACCCTCACCCGCAACTGGTTCAACACCGCCAAAAACACCCTTCGCTCCACCACCGCGCCCGCCTCCCGCAGCGGCATCCTCAGCACTGCAACACAACCCGTGCCTTCCGCCCCATCAGCCAAGCCACTCCAGCCAGCTCTCACCTCGCCGCCCAAAAACCGGGCCACCGCCTCATCCAGTTGCGGATGCGTCATCACGCACTTCATGTCCGCAGTCGCC
>JAIPKB010000295.1 GCA_021733795.1 Akkermansiaceae bacterium
TTCAGCCGGCGAGTCAAGGATGTGGTATCAGGCCCTCCATCCGGCAGCGGAACTCCTGTCTGTGCTCCACCAAGACACGCCGGCTGAAGCCAGCGCTCCGTAGCAAGCCACCGGTGCCCCTTCATCCATCCGCTCCACGGGTGGAAACTCCCGTGAAATTTGGACTTGCAGGTATCCCGGGAGATGTGCGACGCTTGGGGCGTGAAGGATTGGTTCAATCATCTGCGGGTGCTGCTGCTCGCCACCCTGCTGGCCCCGGCCGCTTGGGCGGACGATGTCGCTCCTGCCGAAGTGACCCAACCGGCACCGCCACCGGCCGCCACCGGCCCCCGGGCCAAGGTGGTGATCATCCCGATCCGTGAGGCCATCGACAAGCCCATGCTCTACGTCCTCCGCCGCGGCCTCAAGGAGGCGATCCAACGGCACGCGGACACCGTGGTGCTGGATATGGACACCCTGGGAGGCCGGATCGATGTCACCTATGACATGTTGGAAGCCCTGGCCAAATTCCCCGGCCGCACCGTCACCTACGTCAACGACAAGGCGATCTCCGCGGGCTCCCTGATTTCCGCCGGCACCGACGATATTTATCTGGCACCCAGTGGCCTGATCGGTGCCGCCGCCCCGGTCGGTGGCGATGGCAAGGACATCGACCCCACGATGAAGGCAAAAACCGTTAGTTTCCTCAAGGCGCGCGTCCGCTCGGTCTCCGATGGCAAAGGCTACCGCGGACAGGTCATTTCCGCGATGATCGACATCGACTACGAACTGAAGATCGGTGAAACGATCATCAACCCCAAGGGCGAGTTGCTCACCCTAACCGCCCAGGAGGCGGTCAAAACCTACGGCGAACCGCCACTACCGCTGTTAGGTGCCGGCATCGCGGGAAACCTGACCGAAGTATTGGACAGCATCCACGGCGCGGGTGGCTACGAGGTCACCCGGTTGGAGGCAAACTGGTCGGAACACCTGGCAATCTACATCACCAATCTGGCTCCACTGCTGATGGCGTTAGGACTGCTGTTGCTGTTCATCGAGTTCAAGACACCGGGCTTCGGGGTGTTCGGCATTAGCGGCGGCGTGCTGCTGGCGGTGGTATTCCTAGGCCACTATGCGGCCGGCCTGTCGGGCCATGAACCGGCGATTTTCTTCGTGATTGGAATGGTTCTATTGCTGGTGGATGTGTTTTTCCTCCCTGGCACGGTGGTCATGGCGGTGATCGGGCTGGTGCTGATGCTCGGCTCGCTGGTGTGGTCGATGGCCGACCTCTGGCCCAACGAACCGCTGACCTTATCCGGCGACGTGTTTCTGCAACCCCTGATCAAGGTGCTGGCCGGGGTAGTGATCGCGGTGGTGGCGTTCCTGGTGCTGTTGAAGTTCCTGCCGCACGGCGGACCGTGGAGCCGGATGGTGCTCCAAACCGCGATCAGCGGCGAACCGGTCGCCGGCCAACCCGTGGTCACCACCGGTCCGCGCGAAAGCGGCCGCACCGGCACGCTGATCGGCCTGGAGGCGGTGACGGTGACTCCGTTGTTCCCCAGCGGCCAGGTGGAGTTGGCCGGCCGCCGCTACGAAGCGCGGATGGGGATGGGCTTTGCGGAGGCCGGCACCAGGGTGAAGGTGACCGAAGTCTCGGAATTTGGACTCATTGTCGAAAACCAACCATCATGACCCTCATTGTCCTGTTATTTTCAATTGGCATCCTCCTGCTGGTGGCCGAGGTGATCGTGCCCGGCGGCGTGCTCGGCGCCGTGGGTGGCGCGCTGATGCTCGGCGGCTGCGTGCTGGCATTTGTCGACTACGGCGTTGGCGGCGGCATCCTGACGGTGGTCATCGCCTCACTGATCGGCTTGCTCGCGCTCTATGTGGAATTCAAGGTGCTCCCCCGGACCAAACTGGGGAAACGCGCGTTTCTCACATCCGAAATGACCGGAGTGAGCGCCGCCGTGGGCACCGAGGCACAGCGCTTGGTCGGCAAGCCCGCCACCGCTCTCACCATGCTTTCGCCAAGTGGCTACGTCCAAATCGATGGGCGGCGCTACGAGGCATTCTGCCAATCGGGTCAGGCCCCGGTCGGCACGGCACTCGAAGTCATCGGGGCCGATAGTTTCCGCCTGATTGTATCCCAACCCCAGTCCACGTCATGAATCCCGGTTATATCTTTGTCATCATCCTCTCAATCCTCGGCCTGATCGTCTTCGGCGTCCTGGTCGCCTTCTTCAACGTCTGGCTCCGCGCCTGGCTGGCCGACGCCTATGTCGGCTTCGTCGATCTGGTCGCGATGCGCCTCCGCCAGGTCCCCTACGGTGCCGTGGTGGATGCCCGCATCACCGCCAAAAAAGCTGGCATCGATATCCCCATCAATGACATCGAGGCCCATTTCCTCGCCGGCGGCAACGTGCTGCCCACCATCCAAGCCCTCATCGCCGCCCGCAAGGCCGGCATCGATCTGGATTGGAACCGCGCCTGCGCCATCGACCTTGCCACCAAGGGCTCCGGCAAGAGCGTGGTCGAGGCTGTCCGCACCTCGGTGGACCCAAAGGTGATCGACTGCCCGAATCCGGCGTCCGGACGCTCCACCATCGACGGCGTGGCCAAGGATGGCATCCAGGTGAAAGTCCGCGCCCGGGTCACCGTCCGCACCAACCTGGAACGCTTCGTCGGTGGCGCCAAGGAGGAGACGATCATCGCCCGCGTCGGCGAGGGCATCGTCACCACCATCGGCTCGGCGGAGTCCTACAAGACCGTGCTGGAAAGCCCGGACAGCATTTCCAAGGTCGTGTTGCACCGCGGTCTGGACGTGGGTACCGCGTTTGAGATCCTCTCCATCGACATCGCGGATGTGGATGTGGGTCAAAATGTGGGCGCACAGCTCCAGGTGGCCCAAGCCGAGGCGAACAAGAACATGGCCCAGGCCCAGGCGGAAATCCGCCGCGCCGCCGCCGTCGCCCTGGAACAGGAAATGATCGCCCGCGTGTCCGAAATGCGCGCCAAGGTGGTCGAGGCGGAGGCCCAGGTGCCGCTCGCGCTTGCCGATGCCTTCCGCAACGGCAAGCTCGGCGTGATGGACTACTACCGCATGGAAAACATCAAGGCGGACACCGAGATGCGCGGCAGCATCGCCAAGGGTGAAGACACCTGAACCGCCATCTAATCCGGCACGGCCCGCATCTGGGGCCGTGCCCCTAACCTCTTCCAGTCATGCCCGAATTCATCGAACACAACCTCCGGTTCATCATTTTCATGGTGATCATCGTGGTGGCACTGGGGCAGAAAATCCTGCAGGTGATCCAATCCACCAAGGAAACCGCCCACCATCTGCCGCAGGATTCTTCCGGACCGGCTGAACTCCCCCGGCAGGCACGCCCTCCCCGGCAACCCTACACACCGCCGCCGATCAGCAGGACTGTCGGACCACCATCGGGCAAGCAAGAGCCATTGCCCCCGCCCCCGCTTCCGGGGCAGCAACAGATACCGGAGGTCTCCTCCGCCCATAACACAGAGTTGGAAAGCATCCGCCAGCGGGACTTGGAAGAACGTCTCAGCCAAATCCGCGCGTGCCCCTCGCAAACCCAGGCGACCGCTCCCCCACCGCTCGCTCCTCGTCGGCGCAAACGCACCACGCCGTCCACTGGCGGCATCCTCCAACACCGCCTGCGCGACCGCCGGGAGGTCCGCCGCGCCTTCGTCCTCAAGGAACTCCTCGATCAGCCCATCGCACTGCGCCAATAGCCGCCAGCGCCGCCTCGATCAAGCCGCACGACCAAAATCGTAGCTGGCCGCGCAGTGGCTGGCGCGGCTCGCACTGGCTGGCGCGGCTCGCGCCAGGCCGTCTCAAGGGGCGGCTCGCCCCTTGACATCTGCACCTCCCCTCGATCCACCACCAACCCCCAACTCTGATGACACCCATCCTTTGCGCCTATCTCCTGGGCATGCTGTTATTCACCTTCCGAAAATCTCACGTGGCGCATCTCGCGAGCCTGCAGATGGCCTGGTACCTGTTCGCGGTGATTCCGTTCGTCCACGTGCTGTTCACGCTGATCCACGCCGCAGCCTTCACCTCACGCCAGTCCGACCTCCCCGAGAACCTCGCGCTTGTGGAAATCTGGAAAGAAGGTTTCGTCTGGTTGTTTTTCGGTATCAGCCTGCTCTGTTTCATCAGCTCCCTGTTCAGCCAGCCTCGCTCCGCCGCCGCCACCATCCACCCATCATGTCCACCAGAAGGCGACCAATAGTGACACCACCAGAAGGAATCCGCATCCGATGAATTCTGCAATTACTGATTCAGCCGAGCGGCCATAGTCTATCTCCACCTTGCCGAAGGTGAGTATCTTTACCACAATGTAACCGACCCACCCACAGCAGGCAAAAAACAGAATCTCGATTAGCCACTCGATGACGATCATATTTCACAGACTGAGGGACCCACGCTGCAATCCTTGCTTGGTTGGATGTTTTTCCCCATTCTAATATGTGGAATGCCCAGTTCAACGAACTCATCATCCACCGATCCATAGTCAAGCTTCGTGTAGAATCCGACCGCTGTCATGCGCACGTGCAACACCAGATGGGCGAATCCACGTAGTGCGAGATCCTGCTCCGTATCCCTAATTAGCAGACGCCCGATGCCTTTGCCCTGAAATTCAGGACGGACCGCGACTTGCCTTATCTTTACTTCGGTCGTGGACAGAGGTGCAGCGATGGCACAGGCGAGCAAATCGTTGCATGCGTTAAACAGTCCAAAGTGGATTTGTTGTTTTTCCTCCTCGATATTCTCATCGTATAGGCTCAGTCCGCTCGGCACCCGCAAGACCTCATTCCTGAGTTCACATTCCTGGCGGAAGTCGTCTGATCCAAATTCGATCTCCCGGAATGTCATTGTCTGTTTATCCAACATTACTTTTGAGCGGCGGGCCGGCTCCATCAAACCCCTACACCCCCAGACAGGTACTCACCCGGCGGGCGCTTTCCAACCATGGGTGATCGGCGGGGATCAGCTTCACCTTGCCAGCCACGTCGCGGATCGGTACCGGAACGGTCACCCCACCCTGTACGGCCACCATCATTCCGAATTCCCGCTGCTCCAGCAATTCCACGCAATGGGTGCCGAGCTGGGTGGCCAGCAGCCGATCCGTGGCGGATGGTGCCCCGCCGCGCTGGACGTAGCCGAGAATGGTGACCCTGGCCTCGAGCCCGGTGAGCTGCTCCAACTCCCGGGACAGGCGCATGGTATTGCCGCTGTGACGGGCGTCGAGCCGGATGAGTGCCATCGCCGCCCGCCTGCGCTCAAGCTGCCCTTTGGCCCGCTGTTTCCGCCCGGCGGCGGCGGCGTACGCCTTGCCATCCTTGGCGGAAACCGCACCCTCCGCCACCGCGACGATGCTGAACGAGGTGCCAAACCGGCTGCGCCGCCGGATCGCCTCGGCAATCTGCTCCACATCGTAAGGAATCTCCGGCACCAGGATCACATCCGCCCCGCCGGCGATGCCCGCCCCCAGCGCCAGCCACCCGGCCCGGTGCCCCATCACCTCCGCCACGATGATCCGGTGATGACTGTGGGCCGTGCTGTGCAACCGGTCGATCGCCTCGGTGGCGATGCCCATCGAGGTATCAAAGCCGATCGAGGTTTCAGTCAGTGCGATGTCGTTATCGATGGTCTTGGGCAGGGTGATCACGCTGAGTCCCTTGTCCACGAGCCGCAGCGCGTTCTTGTGGGTGCCGCCGCCACCGAGGCAAACCAGGGCGTCGAGCCGGTTGAGCCGGTAGTTTTCAGCGATCACTCCGGTCATGTCCTGGCTTTCACCGTCCACGCTCATCCGGTGCGGTTTGTCACGCCCGGTGCCGAGAATGGTGCCGCCGATGGTCAGAATCCCGGCCAACGCGGCCTTGTCGAGCGGGATGGCCTGGTTTTCCACCAAGCCGCGGAAGCCGTCCCTGAACCCGATCACCTTGATCCCCCGATCCAGCGCCGCCTTACCGACCGCGCGGATGGCGGCGTTGAGTCCGGGGCTATCGCCCCCCGCAGTGAGAATTCCGATTCGTTTTACCTTGGTCATCTGATGATGCCCGGGTTCAACCACATCCGCACCTCCGAGTCAAACCAAAACCGACAACCAAAACCGCTCGGGCACGGCGGATTTTGGGAATTTCGCAAAGCATTGATTTGCAAAGCAGCGAGTCGGTTTCCAGAATTGGATGACGTGGGAATTGCGGAGTAGTGAACCGCTGAATCGCTGAGGACCGCTGATTTCGCTGAAATCAAATACCCACAGCGGTCTCAGCGGTTCTCAGCGCAATCAGCGGTCAAATCTCACCGGCGCGGAACCAATCCTCGATTGCTCATGTGTCTCGT
>JAIPKB010000296.1 GCA_021733795.1 Akkermansiaceae bacterium
CCGGCTGGGGATGGTCCCGTGCGTGGGGAAAACCGTGTAAATTCGCCGCCATCCCGCTCCCAAAACAGGTGCGGGCGGAATGCCCTTGTGGCTTGGAGCCGGATGGAAGTGCGGCCTCGCACCCGCCGGACCGCTCGGAGAGCCCGTCCCTGCCAACGAACGGGTCCGCGTCTTCCATGGCAGGGACCGTTTTCCGAACGGTCCGCGAGAATGGGTGGCGAATGAACAGCCTGTCCGGCTCTTTCGTTCTCAGTTCATTCGCCCGGACGCTTCGGAAAAGCGTCCCTGCCATTTTGCGTCCCTGCCAGTCCTTGCTGAACTTTGACATTTATGTCATGCACCCGCCCGCCCCGGCCACCCCATCCATTTCTTGACACCGCCGCCCGCTTCCCTACCTTCCTGCCTCCCCGCCGGGATGCGATTCCGATGGCGGCGCCATTCAACTTTCAACACCCTCTTCCCGGCATCGCTCAGCGAAATCGGAGCAGCCCATCAGCTTTTACCCCATTCATGTCATTTTCCTTTGATTCCCTCAATCAAGCGCAGCGCGAGGCCGTGGGTGCGCTCGACGGCCCGGTTCTGATTCTGGCGGGCGCGGGCACCGGCAAGACCCGCACCGTCATCTGCCGCATCGCCCACATGCTGGCGAAGAAAATCCCGCCGGCGCAGATCCTCGCCGTCACCTTCACCAACAAGGCCGCCGCCGAAATGCGCGACCGCATCGGCGGCATGGTCACCAAAAAGGCCGCCGGCGAAATGACCGTCTGTACCTTCCACTCGCTCTGTGTCCGCATCCTCCGCGGCGGCATCGACAAACTCGGCTACAAACGGAATTTCTCGATTTGCTCGGGGTCCGACCAGATGGGCCTCATCAAACAACTCCTCGTCCGCAAGGGCGGCGCGGATGAGAAAATCAAGCCGGACGAGGTGCTCTCCGCCATCTCCAAGGCGAAAAACAAAGGCCTGGACCCTTCGGAAATCGAGGACGACTTCTTCGCCGCCCTCGGCACCGCCTATCAAAACGAACTCCGCGCCCAGAATGCGGTGGATTTCGACGATTTGCTGCTGTTCGGCGAACGCGTGCTGCGCGAACACGCGGACGTCCGCGGGCATTTCCAAGACCGCTTCAAACGCGTCACCGTGGACGAATTCCAGGACACCAACTCCCTCCAGATGCGGCTGCTCCAACAACTCGTCGCCGATCCCTATCATGTTTGCGTGGTCGGTGACGACGACCAGTCGATCTACGGCTGGCGCGGTGCCGAGGTGGCCAACATCCTCCAGTTCGAGCGGTTTTTCCCCAATCCCCGGATCATCCGCCTGGAGGAAAACTACCGATCGACCCGCGCCGTTCTCCACACCGCCAACAGCCTGATCAAACACAATCGCGGCCGCCGCGAAAAGGTCCTCCGCGCCACCCGCGTGGGCGGCGAACCCGTCCGCATCGTCGCCATGCCCGGCGACGACGAGGAGGCGGAGTTCATCGCCGAGGAAGTCATGGCCGGCAAGGGCACGGTCGGCGTTCAATGGGAGGACTTCGCCGTCCTGTTCCGCACCAACGGCCAGAGCCGCAAGCTCGAACTCGCCCTGCGCGAACGGAAAATCCCCTACCGCATGGTCGGTGCCCAGAGTTTTTACGACCGCCGCGAGGTCCGCGACGTGCTCGCCTACGCCCAACTCCTCGCCGCGCCGGATGCCGATGTTCCGCTGCTGCGCGTCCTCAACGCGCCAGCCCGCGGCATCGGCCAAAGCTCCGCCATGCTGGCCACCGACTGGAGCCGCGAACATCACACCAGTGTCTGGCACGCCCTTTGCGACCCGCATTTCACCCATCAGTTAGGCACCAAGACCCGTCATGCCATCGAGGCCTTCGTCGCCACCATCGCCGGTGCCAAAAACCGCATCGAGATCGCCCGCGAAAACCCGGCGGATGTCCTCCGCGAACTGCTCGGGGAAATCGAATACCTCCAGTGGATCGAGCGCGCCTGCAAGACCGACTCCGAACGCCAGCAGCGCGGCGAGGGGATCCACAGCGTGATCGACAGCCTCCGCCAACACGCCGCCAAAGGGAAATCCCTCCAGGACTTCCTCGATAACAGCGCTCTAGCCTCCGACCGCGACGACGAGGATCTCGAAAAGAAGTCCGGGGTCACTCTGATCACCCTGCATGCCTCCAAAGGTCTCGAGTTTCCCAACGTCTATCTGGTCGGCCTTGAGGAGGGATTTCTCCCCCACACCCGCAGCATCGCCGAGGGCACCAAGGACGAGGAACGCCGCCTGCTGTATGTGGGCATCACCCGCGCCCGCGACCAGCTCACCATGACCTACTGCGCCACCCGCATCAAGTGGGGCCAGCAAACATCCTGCCAGGCCAGTTCGTTCATTGGTGAACTCGATGACGAATACATCGTCTTCAACACCTTCGATGAGATCCTCGGGGCCCCGCCCAGCACCGACGAAATGGAGGCGATGTTTGCCAATTTCCAACGGCAGATGGACGAGATTTGATAACTGTCTCAGTGGGGGGTGTCGGTAGAGGGCAGGAACCGGTAATAGACTTCCAGCATCAGTGTGCAGAGGCAGGTGCGGTAAGTGGCATCCTGAAGGTAGGCGGGTGCGACCGCCCGCAGGTCCTTGCCACCACCTCCGGGGACTTTCCACGAGCCGTCCGGATTCTGGTTGTCAAGGAGTTGATCGCGGAACAATTTGTTATATCGATTCCATTGCTCGCCGCCACGGTTGAGCATCGCCTGGGCTTCGTAGTAGTGCCCGTAAAGGTCGGCATAGCGGGTGTTGTAGTCAAACTTCGTATTGGCATCCACATAGCGGGCTCCGTTGCGGACCGCGGACCGGGAACCCTTGTCCCAGATCTGCAGGCAGAGCATCCCGGCCCCGGTCAGGGTGTTGTAATCCGTGTGGCCCTTCCCCGGGCTTGAGTAGCCAAACCCTCCGTTCGAGCCCGCCAGCCCTTCGATATAGTCCATCGCGCGCCGCACGCATGGTGTTAGATTGCGGAAATCAATCCCGGTATGTTTGCAGGCCTTGAGCGCCTGGATCTGCCACGCGGTGATCGAGAGATCGCCGCCGCCGCGCGTGCTGGTTTCCGCATAGTGGTATTCCCAGCCGCCCTGGCTGGTCTGGTTGTCAATGATCAACTGCCCGGCCCGCTGGGTGACTTCCTCCAGATTTGGAATGGCGACCATCCCTTCCTTCTGCAGGAGCTTGCAGAACGTCGTGGCCTCGGCCAGGGCGTAGGTGTTGATCGCATGTTCATAGGCGATTTGCTTGTTGGTCGCGGGATTCGGGCTGGTGGTGAGCCAGCCACCCTTGTTCTTCATCCCCAGGTCCACCAGATAGATGATCGCGCGGAGGCAGGACTCGCCGTATTCCTCCGAAAGCGGGGTTTCGCAGCGGCCCAGATAGACCAAAAGTGCGAAGCCGGTATTGGACACGTTCCCCGGCCAATTGCCCTCCTTGCTTTGGCTGCTTTTCAGCCACTGCAGTGCTTTCTCAACCGCTTCCTCACAAGCCACCGTGCCCCCCGTCGATTGCAACCGGGCCAAGCGATCCTGCTTCATGCAGCGCTTGTTCAAGTCCTGCGGCAAACCGGGAACAAAATCACCAGGTCCGGTCCCAATGATCCCGCCCCGGCCGAAATCGCCGTCGCCATCACCGAAATAGGCCGTCGGCTCAGATACCGGCAGATCCACCGTCGGGATCGACACCGTGGCCGAAAGCGGACTCACGATCATTGGGTTTCTGGCGGCGGACGGCGCGGACGGCTTGCGCTCGAGCGACAGAGGCACCTTGGGAGCATCCAGCGGGGGATCGGGATCCTTCGGCCCGGAACTGACGAAAATATCCGGACGCGTTTCCTTGAAAACCCCATCCAACAGAATATAGCCCAGGGTTAGGCCTAGCAATAATATCGACAACACGGTGATGGCGAGGGAGGAGATGGTGGAGTTGCGTTGCTGGACCTCGAGACGGACCTGCGCTTCCGGACTGAGTTGGGCATGAAGGCTCATGGTGGTGGGCTGGTTGGTGGACGATCACTCGGGTGAACGCACCGGAACACTCCGGACTGCTGATCCACCCTGCATAGTCCACAACGCGCCCCCGCGTCAAAAGTTTAGAACTAAGGATGGAAATGGCTTGCCCCTGTCAGGATGGCAGGATATGCCAGCTGGTTCAGATACTGACAGCCCCCCCGCCATGGAATCCCCAGACCCAAACTCACCACCTGATCCGGCGAACGAGATCCATGTGGCTCCCGGCAGATGCCGACGCTGGTGGTGGGTGTTTCCGGTCATGGCACTGATGGGTTCGCTGCTGGGCCTCGGCATGGGTGCGGTTGTGACATCTTTCCTGCCGACAAAATATGAGGCGTGCATGAAGCTGGAAATAATGAAACCGGACGGGCGGGCTGGAAGCATTATCCCATCGCTTTTCAAGATCGAATTCGATCTGATCAACAGCGACCAGGTGCTCGGGCTGGCGGCGGATCGTCTGGATCTGGCGATGATGTGGAACTGCAACCGGAACGAGGCGATCAGGCAGTTAGGCGAACTGGTGAAGACGGACTCCATCAAAGGTACGGATTTGATCACTATCACGGTCCGCCATCTGGACCGGGAGATGGTGGCGAAGATCGCCAATGTTGTGGCGGATGCATACTGCAAATCACGGCGCGACCTTGATGATCAGGAATTTGAACGCGGTATGCGGGAGTTGAAAAGGGTCATGCGGGTACAGGAGGCCCTTGTCGAGGAGTGCCGCAAGGTGTTGGTCAAGGTGATTCGCACTCAAGGCAGAGATATCCTGTACATGGGATCTGAGGAGAAAGACGCTGATGGCGCCCGTGCCATGAGGGAGGCAGGTTTGAAAGATGAGGATTATCTCGAAGCCAAGCGCATGTTTGAGTCCGAGCTTGAGATACTCCAGTCGATGAAAGTCAAGGTCATTACCGAGGAGATCACATGGAAAATGGGGACTGATCACACCCGCGTCCATGACCGCGCGGCAGAGCCGGAGCGTCCGGTGCTACCGAACATGTCTCTGAATTTGCTGCTCGCCGCCGTGCTGGGTTTGCTGGGTTCGCCGTTGCTGGCATGGCCCTGCATCGTGCTGCTGCACCGCGTTATTCCACCGCAGGCTGCCTGAGGCCGAGCCGCCCTACCGGTAGGGCTCGGCGGCCTCGCCGCGCCGTGACTGGCCGCGCGGCCTGCGTGGACCGTGGGAAGCGAATGGCTTCGCGCTTTTCCGCCACCCAACCATGCACCCTTCATTCGCACCGCCTGCGGCGGACAAGTGGGCGGCCCGAGGCCGAACCGCCCTACCGGGCTCGGCGGCTTCGCCGCGCCGTGACTGGCCGCGCGGCCTGCGTGGGCGGTTGGGGGAGTAGCGGGCGGAGGGCGTCGGCCCAGAGTTGGTAGCCGGCTTCATTGGGGTGGCAGTGGTCCGGCATGAGCGTGCCGGGAAGCGTGCCATCCGGCGCGAGCAACCGGGAGCCGATCTCGATGAGGTCGAGGTGGTTCTTTCCGGCAAACTCGACGAGCAGGCGGTTGATCTCGGCAATAGTCCGGCGGCGCGGGTGATCGGCGGCTTCCTCGCGCGGGAAAACCTGCGTGAGGATGAGGCGGGTGGAGGGTGCTTTGGCCCGCACGCGCTCACATATCGCGGCGATGCCGGCCACAATCTCCGCCGGGGTGTTGGCACGGGCGGCGGCGGTCTCGCTGGTGTTGTTAGTGCCGATATTGATGACCACCGCGCGCGGATGCAGGCCATCGAATTCGCCGTGGTCCAGCCGCCACAGGACGTTCTGGGTGCGGTCCCAGCCGAAGCCGAGATTGAGCACGCGGTAAGGCGCGAACAGGGCCGCATAGGCCTTGGGGCCGTTGGCTGTTTTCGCTGCCGGTTCGCCGCCCCAGAAGTGGGTGATGGAATCGCCGATAAGCACGATCTCGGGATCGATCTGCCGTTTGCTCCGCAGCACCGCCGCGTGGCGGTCCAGCCAGTTATAGGAATCCCGCTCGACATTGGGGGCGGGGACAATCGCGGTGTTGGGCGACGGGTCCGGGTCGCGCGAGGGGTCGCCAAACAACGGCGAGAGCATCGGTTCCATCGCCTGGGCCCAGCGTTTGGCTCCCTCGGCGTTCGGGTGGAGCCAATCGGGCATGAGTTCCTTTCTGATCGATCCGTCGAGGTTGAGAAACACGTGGTTCACATCACAGAAAAACACGTGCTGGTTGTCCACCAGGCCCAGGACACCCTCGGAGGCCCGGTCCAGCGCGACGCGGTGGGAGGTCGGACCGGGGCCGCCGTAGGCACCGGGAAA
>JAIPKB010000297.1 GCA_021733795.1 Akkermansiaceae bacterium
AGCTGGTCCACCCCTGCTCGGGAGAACCCGCCAGATGCAGGAAGTAGCGTTCTCCCTCCACCAGCGCGAGGGTGCGGGAATCCCAGGTGGCGCGGTGTCCGAGCCGCCCGCCTGGATAGGTGAGTTCGAAGGTTTCGCCGGGGGCCCCTTTGAAACTCTCGGCAAGGCGCATGGTGGCGACGGTTTCCAGCGTGCCGGCGGCGGTTTGGCGGCACTCGAGGTGGCGCACTTCCGCGTCCACGACGACGGTGGCCCGGGCGAAATGCTCGGCATCAGGGAGATCCGCGCAGCAGCCGCCGAAAGCGGTGTGAAGAGTCAGCGCGAGAGCTCCGATTGTTAGATGACCTGGATGTGGGTGCGCTTTCATAATGAGGAATCGGAACGCCCCGGACAATGACCGGATTTTCCCTGTGGGCCAAGCTGAAAATTCTCCGGGAAATGACAGGCATTTTGTGAAGGCTCCCTGTGAATGCCCACCCTCTGGTCGCGCTTTCGCGGCATCAATTCGGCCACGCTTGTTCCACAGGCCGGGTTTTGTTATTGAGAATCGCGTTGGACAGTGGTTTCCGGACCGGCTCGGGGCTGTGGAACGCCCTTGGCTGCGTCTTATTGAGAACGGCAGCTTGTGACAACGCCCGCAATGCGGAGTGGTACGCTAGGCGCGGAACCAGGTGCGGCACCGACGAGTTGGGGCGGCGGGCGGTCCAGGGAGGGGCGGTCCGGAGGGACGGATTCAAGAATGTTTTATAACTTGTGAGACACCTTTTTGTGGGTGTTGAAACTGTCATCTAGAGGCGATCTGACAGAGCTAAATGTTTCATTGCGGGGACCCCAGAGATCAGTAACTCCGGCCCCAGAGGACGTAGGCGGAGGTGGGTTGGCCGGTGAGGATGCAGGTGCTGGCGGCGGGTTCGCCGAGGTGGGCGGGGAGCGAGGCACCGGGCACGGGGATGCAGCGGATGGTGATCTTGTGCTGCTTGGAGAGTTCGTTTTCCTGTTCCGGGGTGCCAGCCCAGGGGGTGTGGAGCCAGCCGGGGTTGTCCTGCGCCCAGTGGGCGTGGAAGGCCTCCAGGTCCTGGCAGGAGGCGATGTTGGCATCGCGGAAGGTGCGTGCACGGGTCAGCAATGTTTGGTGGATTTCATCGAGCACTTCATGGGCGCTGCGGATGAAGTCCTCCTTGATGGCGAATTCCTTTTCGTTGGCTGCCTGGTCGCGGCGTTGGATGCAGATCTTGCGGGTTTCGAGGTCGCGCGGGCCGATCTCGATGCGGATGGGCACCCCTTTCTTGATCCATTCCCATTTTTTCACGCCGCCGCCGAGGTCGCGGGTATCGACGTGGACGCGCAGGGGGTCGTTGAAATAGGTCTGGTGGCGCAGGGTTTCGGCGAGTGCCTGGCAGGCGTCGAGCACGGCTTGTCTGCTGTCTTCCTTGGGCGTGATCGGGAGGATGACGATCTGCTGGGTGGCAACGCGGGGCGGCATGATCAGGCCATCGTCGTCGGCGTGGGCCATGATGAGGGTGCCGATGAGGCGGGTGGAAACGCCCCACGAGGTGGTGTGGGCGAGTTGGACGGCGCCGTCGCGACCGGCGAAGGAGATGTTCTGGGCCTTGGAGAAATTCTGGCCGAGGTAGTGGGAGGTGCCGGCCTGGATCGCCTTGCGGTCCTGGACCATGGCCTCCACGGTGAGGGTCATGTCGGCACCGGGGAATCGTTCGTTTTCGGATTTCTCGCCGGCGACGACCGGGATCGCGAGGTGGTCGCGGAGAAACTCCTCGTATTGGCGGTGGATCAACCGGGTTTCGATGATCGCCTCGTGCTGGGTTTCGTGGGCGGTGTGGCCCTCCTGCCAGAGAAACTCGGCGGTGCGGAGAAACAAGCGGGGGCGCATCTCCCAACGCATCACGTTGGCCCATTGGTTGATCAGCAGCGGCAGATCGCGGTAGGACTCGATCCAGCGGGCGAAGGCCGCGCCGATGATGGTCTCCGAGGTGGGGCGGATGACGTAGGGCTCGGCCAGTTCACCGGCGGGGATCATTTTGGTTTTACCGGAGACGGGATCCTTGACGGTCTCCAGCCGGTGGTGGGTGACCACGGCGCATTCGGTGGCGAAGCCCTCGGCGTGCTCGGCTTCCTTTTCCAGATAGGACAGCGGGATGAGCAGCGGGAAATAGGCGTTCTGGTGGCCGGTCGCCTTGAACCGGCGGTCGAGCTGTTGTTGGATCAGTTCCCAGATGCCGTAGCCCCAGGGTTTGATGACCATGCAGCCGCGGGTCTCCGAGTTTTCGGCAAGGTCGGCGGCTTTGATGATCTGTTGATACCACTCAGGGAAATCCTGGGCGCGGGTGGGGGTGATGGCGGTCTTTTCGGCTGACATGGCGGTGGCAGGAGTAAATACCGGGAACGGAAAGAATGCGATTCAAAAAATCGGGGAAGGGATAAATGGGACCGATGGGACCGATCGGACGCACATTTTTTCGGGCTTTGCTTTCGCGTTGGCGAGAGGGATGTCGCCACTCCTTATTTCCGGCGTCTGCGGTGTTTGGTTTTGGAGGGGCGGCGGTGGCTGGCGGTGGGGCCTGCCTTGGCGGTGGCCTTGGGCTTGGGTGGTTCGTGCTTCTTGTGGACCTTGCCCAAGGGGCGAACGGCGTTGACGCGGGGGGCACCTTCCGGTTTGCCGGCGAGGGCGAAATCGACGAAGCGGCGTTCGCGGTTGATGGCGACGATCCGCAGCGGCACGCGCATGCCGGACTGCACCATGCGGCCGTCGAACGACACCCACGCCATCCGGTGGCCCTCGAAACGCCAGCGTCCGCTGGGCAGGTCCTCGCGCTTGATCACACCGCGCACGCCGAGGCCGGCGATTTCCACCATCAAACCCATCGGCCGGGCGTCGGTAACCAGGCCATCGAACACCTTCGGTTCGGCACCGGCGGCGACGTGTTCGAGGTATTCCAACAACTTGAGCTGCTTCGACTCGCTTTCGGCTTCGGCGGAAACCCGTTCGGCATCGGACAGGTGGCGGCAGAGGCTGCCGATCGCGCTGTAGCTGAGGGTGGCATCCACCGGTTTGGGCGGGTTGTCTAACAGCGGTTGCAGCGCGCGGTGGACGATCAGGTCGGAGTAGCGGCGGATCGGGCTGGTGAAGTGACCGTAGTCGCGCTTGGCGAGGCCGTAGTGGCCCAGCGGGTCGGCGGAGTAGGCGGCGCGCTTGAGGCTCTTGAGCACGCCGATCCGGATCATCGGCTCTTCGGGTTTGCCCTTGGAGTCATCCAGCAGTTTTTGGACGTGCGCCCGGTTGGTTAGATCGCCGGGGTGGTAGCCGTAGAGCTTGGCGGTGGCGGCGAAATCCATCAGCCGCGAGGGATCCGGATCCTCGTGAACGCGGAAGACCGCCGGTTTCTGGCGCTCGCGCAGCAGCCGGGCCACCGCTTCGTTGGCGGCGAGCATGCATTCCTCCACCAGTTGGTGGCTTTCGGTGTGGACCACGGTTTCGGCGCAGGTGGCGCGGCCCTGGTCATCGAGCACGACGCGCATTTCCGGCATTTCGAGGTCGAGGGCGCCGGCTTGGAACCGTTTGCGGCGGAGCACGCTGGCCATCCGCCAGGCCTCGCGGATGGTTTCGGCCAGGGCCGGATCCGAGCCTGGCGGGGGCGCTTGTCCGTCGAGGATCGCCTGCGCCTGCTCGTAGGAGAGCTTGGCGCGGCTGTGGATCACGGCATCGATGAACCGCGCCTTGAGCAGCTTTCCGTCGAGCCCGATCTCCATCAGGGCGCATTTGGTCAGGCGGTCCACGTTGGGTTTGAGCGAGCAGATTCCGTTGCTGAGTTCGGTGGGCAGCATCGGCAGCACGCGGTCCACCAGATAGGTCGAGTTGGCGCGTTCGGAGGCCTCGATGTCCATCGGGCTGCCGGGTTTTACGTAGTGTGAGACATCGGCGATGTGAACGGCGAGGGTCCAGCCCTTGGCGTGGCGGCTGAGCCAGATCGCGTCGTCGTGGTCCTTGGCGTCGGCGGGGTCGATGGTGATGACCAGTTTGTCCCGCCAATCCAGGCGGCGGGCGATTTCCCTGGCATCGGGGGTTTCCGGGGTGGCTTGGGCGGCGGCGAGGACGTCATCGGGAAACGAGGTTCTCAAGCCGAAGCGGTGGATCACGGCGAGCATGTCCACGCCCCTGTCGCCCGGCCAGCCGAGCACTTCGATGATCCGGCCGCGCGGCGTCTGGTTGCGGTCGGTCCATTGGGTGAGATCGACCACCACCAACTGGCCGGTGCGGGCGGTGGTGTCCCCGGTGACTTCGATTTTGCCATCGATCGCCTTGTCGTCGCACTCGACCCAGGGGTGGCGTCCCTGCTGGCGGAAAATCCCGACGAGGCGGTTGGAGCGTCGGCTGAGGATTTGTTCGACTTTACCGGCGGGTTCGCTCGCCTCCCGCTCGCTGCGGAACCGGGGGGTGCGGGTGGCTCCGGGTTTCGGCATCCGGATGGAGACTCTCACGCGGTCGCCATCGAGCGCGGTGCCGACCTCGCGGCGGTTGACGCGGATGCGGGAGAGGGCGACCAGGTCGATGCCGGTGGCGAGGTTTTGTTCGTCGCCGGGGTCGGGGAAAAAGAACGCATGGCCCTGGGGATGGAACTTGACGGTGCCGATCAATTGCCGGCCGGTTTTGGCGAGCAGTTCGTAGCGGGATTTTTTTCCCTCTGCTGCGGTGCCCTCGGCAGTGAGGGAATCCAGGACTCGGCGGAGGGTGGAGCGCTGGTCGGATGGTACCGCCAGACGGCGGGCCAGCTCGGAGCGGGTCATGGGCTGGTAACCGCTGGAGCGCATCAGTTCGAGCACCGTGCTGCGAAGATCTTCAATGGACATGGGGGGATTCTGCCCCAAGTTCCCGCAATCCGCAACGCCAAATCGCTGGGACTATGGCCCCTGTCCGGGTTTCCGCGGTTTAGGATTGACCTGTGGGACTGCGAAGATTCCTGGATTGTGGAGTTGCCAAACGGCGGTTATTGGGCTTTATTCCGTCGAGAGCCACCAACTACCCAATCCAATCCCATGAAAATTCCATCCATTCGCCGCCATTCCGGTTTCACCCTGGTCGAACTTCTCGTCGTGATCGCCATCATTGTGGTGCTGGCTGCCGCGGGTTTCGGTGCCGGTGCGATCGCCATGAACAGGGCCAGAGAGGCCACCACCAGAGCCAGCGTCGTAGCCCTGGAAGGAGCGGTCAATTCGTTTTACAGCGAATACGGAGCCCTGCCGGACGTGGGCGACAAGGTGAAAACCGACAAGGGCGATGGCACCAAACTGCTGGAAATCCTGCTCGGACTCGAGGGTGACAGCGGCAAGGTCCAGAACCCACGCAACAACAAGTTCCTCAACGTCAAGGAAACCAAGACCAAGGCCAAGGGGCTGCTATACAGCAGATCCGGTAAGTCGATCGAAGGCCTCTACGACGACTGGGGCAATCCGCTGGTCGTCGAACTGGACGTGAACTATGAAGAACGTCTCCGGTTCAACCACGGCAGCAAGCAGGTGATCCTCAACGGCCGCCGGGTGGCCGTCTATTCGGCCGGCGTCGACCAAAAATACGGCACCATGGACGACATCAAGACCTGGTAGGTTGGATTCACCGTGTTAGGGCCGCATCGAGATTGAGCAGGGTGTTGGCGGTGAGGGTGAGGGTCGCGGCTTCCGGGGTGTTGCCGAGCTTCGCGGCCTGGTCCGGGTGTTGTTGATAGTCGGTTAGAACGGCGGCGTGGAGGGCGGCGAGTTCTTCGAGCATGGCTTCAGTGGCGATTTGCTGGGTGGCGAGCAATACGCCGAATGCGAGCCTGGCGCGGAGTTCGGGCGAGTGGTCGGCCATGCGTTTGGCGAGTGCTTGGGCGGCTTCGATGTGGGCCGGGTCGTTGAGGGTGACCAGCGCCTGGAGCGGGGTGTTGGTGGCGATCCGGCGAGCGGTGCAAAGGTCGCGGTTGGGGGCGTCGAATGTTAGGAAACCGGGGAAGCCGCTGGTGCGCTTGTGATAGGTGTAGAGGGCGCGGCGGAAGCGGTCCTCGCCCTGGGATTCGGTCCAACTGGCACCGCTGTAAACCGAGTTCCACACCCCGGCCGGCTGCGGCGGAAAGACCGGCGGACCGAACATCTTGTCGGAGAGCAAGCCGGCGGCGGCCAGCACTTGGTCGCGGACCATTTCCGCGCTCAGGCGGTTGCGCGGGCCGCGGGCGAGCAGGCGGTTCTGCGGGTCGCGGGCGGCGAGTTCCGGAGTGACTGCCGCGGATTGCCGGTAGGTGGAGGAAAGCACGAGGTC
>JAIPKB010000298.1 GCA_021733795.1 Akkermansiaceae bacterium
GCCTGGTTGAAGGAAGGCGAACAAGCATTCCTGGCCGGCAATCTGCCGGGCATGAAGACAATGGTGGAGAAGATTTTGGCCAAGGAGCCCAAGTCCGCGCCGGGGCGCATGGTGTTGGCGCGCCACACCCCCGGCTCGGGGCAGACTGCCACGGCCGACCAGCTGTTGCAGGAGATTGCCGGGGACAAATCGCTCTGGAGCGGCTATCAGGCGCAGGCCTGGGGACTGCGGGCAGGCTTGGTCTTGGAGCAGGCGGGGAAGACAATCCCACAGTTGCCGCAGGCGGAACAACCAGCCCGGCTGACGGAGGCCGCCAAGACGATCAATGATTACGCTAATCAGGCCCTGGCCCTGAATGCCAACCAGCCGGAGGCGCATCTCACCCTCGCCATGCTCGCGGCAGCTGGAGGGCAGGCCGCCATGCAAAACGCCGCCGTGCGCGCGGACATCCGCAAGCACCTTGATGCGGCCCTGACGGCAAACCCTGGCCACGTGCAGGCATTGATGATGCGGTTTCAATTGAACGGCATGGAGTCCAACAACGATGGCGCCATTACCGATGCAACCGCGCTGCTCAAGGCGGCATCCGAGATTCATCAGGTGCGGGTCATGCTGATCCAACTTCTGGCCCAAGCGCGGCGGTGGCCCGAGGCCTGGCAACAGGTGGAGGAACTGCAGAAGCGCAAGGTGCCGCAGGCCGACCAGATCCGGACCCAGCTCCAACAGATGCAGCAAGCCGCGACCGGTGGAGGTTCCCGAGGGGGAAAGAAGTAGTTTCGAGGTGCGATTGCGGCGATTCTTCTGGCCAAGACCGTGCATAAAAAAGCCCCGGACTTAATCCGGGGCTTTGCGGGAAAAGATGGGGACGCTTGATGGCCCGGTTTAAGTTTTACTTCTTCAGGTCATTGATGGCGGCTTGCGCGGCGGCCAGACGCGCGACGGGCACGCGGTAGGGCGAGCACGACACGTAGGCCAAGCCGATCTTGTGGCAGAACTTGACGGAGTCCGGGTCGCCACCGTGTTCACCGCAGATGCCGAGCTTGATGTTCGGACGGGTGGCGCGGCCCTTGGCGATCGCGATTTCCATGAGCTGACCCACACCGGTCTGGTCGATCGAGGCGAAGGGGTTCTTCTTCATGATCTCGGACTCTTGATAAGCGCCGAGGAAGGAACCGGAGTCGTCGCGCGACATGCCGAGGGTGGTCTGCGTGAGGTCGTTGGTGCCGAAGCTGAAGAACTCGGCGGTCTGAGCGATTTCATCGGCAGTGAGGGCCCCGCGCGGGATCTCGATCATGGTGCCGACGGAGTAGGAAATTTTAACCTTCTTCTCCTTTTGCACCTGGGCGGCGACCTCGTGGACGATGGCGGTCTGGATATCGAGTTCCTTCTTGAAGCCGACGAGCGGAATCATGATCTCGGGCTTGGCCTTGAAACCCTTCTTAGTCGCATCGGCGGCGGCCTCGAGGACGGCGCGGGCCTGCATGCGGGTGATCTCCGGGAACTTGATGCCGAGACGGCAACCGCGGAAGCCAAGCATCGGATTGAACTCATGCAGCTCGTGCACGCGGTGCTCGATCTTGGCGAAGTCGATACCGAGTTTCTTGGCGAGATCGGCCTGCTGCTCCTTGGAGTTCGGGAGGAACTCGTGCAACGGCGGATCGAGGAAACGGATGGTGGCCGGGTAGCCCTTGAGCGCCTTGAAGATGCCGAAGAAGTCGGCCCGTTGGTAGGGGAGAAGCTTGGCGAGGGCGGCTTCGCGGTCGGCGAGATTGCCGGCGAGGATCATCTCGCGCATCGCGTCGATGCGGTCGCCCTCGAAGAACATGTGTTCGGTGCGGGTGAGGCCGATGCCGACGGCGCCGAAGGCGATGGCTTGGGCGGCCTGGTCGGGGGTGTCGGCATTGGTGCGGACGGAGAGCTTGGTGGCTTTTTTGCACCAGTCCATCAGTTGCACGTAGCTCTTGAACTTCTCGGTCTTCTGGGCGCGCTTGTTGTTGAAGAGCAGGCCGTCGATGATCTCGGAGGGAGCGGTCGGGATCTGACCGGCGTAAACCGTGCCGGCCGTGCCGTCGATGGAGAGGAAATCCCCCTCGCCGTATTGCTGGCCGTCCACGGTCGCGATCTTCTTGTCGTAGTCGATCTGGATGGCGGCGGCGCCACAGACGCAGACTTTGCCCATCTGCCGGGCCACGAGGGCGGCGTGCGAGGAAACCCCGCCGCGGGCGGTGAGAATACCCTCGGCGGCGATCATGCCGCGCAGATCCTCGGGGGAGGTTTCGATGCGAACGAGGAGCACTTTTTCGCCCTTGTCGGCGGCTTGCACCGCGCGGTCGGCGTTAAAGTAAATACGGCCGGTGGCGGCACCGGGGCCGGCGGGCAGACCGGTGGCGATGACCTTGGCCTTCTTGACCTCGGCGAGGTCAAAGATCGGCGCGAGCAACTGCTCGAGCTGGTCGGCGGGGTTGCGCATGACGGCGGTTTTCCAGTCGATGAGCTTCTCCTTCACCATATCAATGGAGAACTTGAGCGCGGCGGCGGCGGTGCGCTTGCCGTTGCGGGTCTGCAGCATGAACAGCTTGCCTTCCTGAATGGTGAACTCGATGTCCTGCACATCCTTGAAATGTTTCTCGAGGGTCGCGCGGACCTTGAGCAGCTCGGCGTAGGACTTCGGCATCTGCTTCTTGAGCTCGAGCACGGGCTCGGGGGTGCGCACGCCGGCGACGACGTCCTCACCCTGCGCGTTGATCAGGAATTCACCGTAGAACTCGTTGGTGCCGTTGGCCGGATTGCGGGTGAACGCGACGCCGGAACCGGAAGAGTCACCAGTGTTGCCGAATACCATGGCCTGCACATTGACGGCAGTGCCCCACTCGGTGGGGATGTTGTATTTGCGGCGGTAGACGATGGCGCGGTCGTTCATCCACGAGCCGAAGACGGCGCCGGCGGCCCCGCGAAGCTGGTCCCACGGATCGTTGGGGAACACATGGCCGGTGCGGTCCTTGACGAGGGCCTTGAAGCGCTTGACGAGTTCCTGCTGGTCGGCGGCGGTGAGTTCACTGTCGACGATGTTTTTCGAGTAAACTTCGTGCTTGTAGCTTTCGATGACAGTTTCGAACGGTTCGTGATCCTCGCCTTCCTTCTTCTGCACACCGAGGACGACGTCGCCATACATCTGGATGAAGCGGCGGTAGCAATCCCAGGCAAAACGCTCGTTTTTGGTGGCGGTGGCCAGTGCGACCACGGACTCATCGTTGAGGCCGAGGTTGAGAATCGTATCCATCATGCCCGGCATCGAATCGCGGGCTCCGGAACGCACGGCAACCAGCAGCGGCATGCCGGTGGTGGAGCCGAACTTGGTGCCCATGATCTTCTCCATGTTCTTCATGCCCGCTTCCATCTGCGCCTGCAGCGAGGCCGGGTAGGTGCGCTTGTTGGCATAGTAGTAAGTGCAGACTTCGGTCGTGGCGGTGAAGCCCGGAGGCACCGGCAGCCCGATGCGGCTCATTTCGGCGAGATTTGCGCCCTTGCCACCGAGGAGGGGCTTCATGCCCCCGTTGCCATCGGCTTTGCCGGCTCCCCAGGAATAAACGTATTTATGGGCCTTGGCGGCGGATTGCTTTGCGGACTTGGCCGCCGGTTTACGGGCGGTTGGTTTGGCTTTGGATTTAGTGGCCATGAGTGGGTTGTTTTCTGATTGAAAGAAGACAATGCGCGAAAGCGCAAAGGGCTACTTGGATAGCGTTTCGTCGGGATCGCTGTCAACGGCGGAGGCGGTCTATGTCGCGGTTTGCGTGGGGCGGGGACAGATATAACTCAGGGTTGCGGACTGGCTTAATCCTGCTAACAAACGGATATGCGGCAGAAATGCATGGATTCGGATACCGATCGGAGTTCCGGGATAAAGCCCCTGGGGCGATGGTTGACCCTGGTCTGGTTGACCGCACTGGCCGGCCTGGCCACCCTCGAGGCAGCGAATCCGCTAGAGATCGATGCATGGACGAAACAGGCGGTGGAGGGCGACGGTCAGGCCCAATGGCAACTGGCCCAGGCCTACGAAAAAGGCGACGGAGTTGGCCGGGATGTGGCCAAGGCGTTGGTCTGGCTGACCAGCGCAGCCGAGAGCGGAGTGCCCGAGGCGCAATATGCGTTGGCCGAAAATTATTTCAAAGGAGAGTTGGGCTTGCAACGTAGCGTGCCCCAAGCGTTGGAATGGCTGCGCAAGGCCGCGTTGCAGGGTAATCTGGCTGCGGGCTACCGGCTCGGGGAAATCTACTTCAACGGCTACGGTGTGGAAAAAGACTATGTCAGGGCCGCCGCGGCGATGAAGCAGCCGGCGATGGCGAATTACTCCGATGCCCGCGTTTATTATGGCTATATGGCCTTCTCCGGGCAGGGCATGACCCGGGACAAGGAAAAGGGTGCGGCCATGCTGCGTCAGGCCGCCAACGCCGGGCAGCAACGGGCGCTGATCCTGTTGTGGCAGGCTTATGCGGTCGGGGAACTCCTCCCGCTCGACGTCCATGAACTGCAGCGTTGGCTGGCGGCGGGGGTTCAAGACGGAGACTTGCGGGCCCACGAGCGATTGGGCCTCGCCCTCTATCTGGGGCAAGGAATCGACCAGGATCGGGACGTGGCCCGACCGCTATTGCAGGAGGCGGCGGAAAAAGGTTCCGTGCCAGCAGCCACAGCGTTGGCCCAGGAAATTGGCGAAAAACTTTCCGGACCCGAGAAAGCCTGGTTGACCGAAAAGGAACGCGAAGCACTGATTTTGCGCTACAACCATCTGGCACATATCGTGGCGGTTTCAGGGGGTCTGACCGGGATGGAAACCTACATCCGGACGATCACTCAACTGACACCCCTGAGCGAATTGGTGAAACCCAACGCGGCTCAGCGCTTGAGCATGGGTGAGGATTTGATCGAGGCCCTGGCTTGGAGCCGGATTTATCGGGAACAAGGTGGTTCAGATGCCGACATTCTTGCGTGGGGTGAGATGGGGGAGGGCTGGCTTGCGGCGCACACCGCGGCGGTGGAGCGGGTCGCCCAAAAAACCCGGGACCTGCGCAAGGAACTCACTCCGGCGACCGCGGGCCCATAATGACGGGCTGCATATCGCGCTTCCGTTTTGACGGAAACTTCCCAGCATGACCGACTCCATTGGCCGTGAGTGACTCCAACGAAATCTACGACGATCCCCTGCACCGTGACGAGCAACCGGCACTGCGGGAAAAACCCATGGGTTTTTTTGATCATTTGGAGGACCTGCGTTGGACCCTGATGAAATGTGCGGTGACCTTTCTGATCTTCGCCGTGTTGGTCGGACTTTTTTTAAGGGAATTCAACGATGTGCTGCTCTGGCCACTTCATGAGGTGCAGGCCGGCAACACCAAGCTGCAACTCGACCTGGGCACGACTTCCATCATGGAGGGATTCACGGTGGTGATCCAAATGTGCTTCATGGGCGGATTTGTGCTGTCGGCTCCGTTTCTGCTGCTATTTATCGGGCAATTTGTCTCGCCGGCCCTGACCGAGCGGGAACTCAAGGTTGTGCTGCCTCTCTGTCTGGCGGCGATGTTCCTGTTCATTTGCGGCGCCACTTTCAGTTTTTTCCTGCTGGTTCCGAACACGCTCCGCGTGGCGGTCGAGCTCAACCAGTATTTCGAATTTGTGACGCGCTGGACTCCCGGCAGTTACTACGGACTTCTGATGTGGTTGGTGCTGGGGGTGGGGGCGTCGTTCGAATTTCCCCTGCTGATCATCCTGCTGATCTACATGGGCATCATGTCCACGGCGTTTCTCTGCAAATACCGCCGGCATGCGATCATTGTGATCTTCATCATTGCGGCCATCGTGACCCCCACGCCGGATCCCATCACCCAGACCATGTTTGCGGCCCCGCTTTATGTGCTGTTCGAACTGGCGATCATCGTCGGTCGCCGGGTGGAAAAGAACCGGGCCCTGCAAGCCTCCGGGATTTGATCCGGATTACCGAGCAGAAGTAGCCGGGTTCGCCGACCCCGAACCCGGTCAAATCTCAGTCGGCTATCTTCATTGTAGGGCCGCACCTTGGTGCGCTCCGCACTCTCACCCAACCTAAGCGGCTGGACCAAGGTCCAGCCCTACAGGAATCAACAACTGCCATCCAGGGCTGCACGTTGTAGCCGGGGGCGCCGACCCCGAATCCGGCCTCACCGCGGTCGGCTGAGTGTCCAGGCATCCTCCTCTGGCGGTAAACTCCGTGATATCGGACCCATTGCGAACG
>JAIPKB010000299.1 GCA_021733795.1 Akkermansiaceae bacterium
GGTTCGCTACGATCTCGGGGATTACCTGCACCAGGTCGCCCTGGATGCGTTTTTCAAACCCTTCAACGAATGGAGCGCGGCGCATCATGTCGTGGCGAGCATCCAACCGCATTACCAGTTCACCGAGGAATTGGTGCAAGGTGCGGGGGCGAGCGCCCGACCTGAGACCGAAGTCACCACCTGCCGCTTCGAACCGGTGGCGGACCCCCGCAAGGCCACGGCCTCCGGTGCGCGCTTCTACGGCCGCGACATCGTGTCTGCCGAAGCTTATACGTTCATCCATCCTGCGCGTTATCGGGCGGACCTGCAGGATATGAAGATCGCGACCGACGCCTTTCTGCGCGATGGCGTCACGCAGATCTACAACCACGGCTATTTTGCCTCGCCGGAAGCGCATGTCGCGCCCACCCGCGACTTTCCATGGGCCAACCGGATCGGCCACTGGAACACCTGGTGGAAACACTATCACCATCTGGCCGATTATGTGGCGCGTTGTTGTTCCATGCTGCGGTCGGGCAAACTCGTGGCGGATGTGCTGATCTATTCGCCTCAAGCGACCGTCTGGAGCGAGCGCGCCGTCTGGGGCAGCACCCGCCGCGTGATGCCATACGGAAATCTCGCCAAGACAATCGTCGCCAATGGTTATGACTTCGACATCGTCAACGACGATTTGCTGCAACATGGCGCCCGGTTTGGGGACGGTCGCTTGGAAATCAACGGTCACGACTACCGGGTGTTGATTCTGCCGCACGCGACGGTAGTGCCGCTTGAAACGATGCGCGGCATCCGGGATTTTGTCCGGGCGGGCGGCACGGTGGTGGCGCTCGATGCACTGCCAAATGCGGCGGCGGGTTTGCAAGATCACGTGGCGAATGACCGGGAGTTGAAGCAAATCGTGGATGAACTGTTCCGCAATGATCCGTCGCGCAAATCGGGCGGAGTCTTCCTGCCGGACTATCAGATCGATCGCGTTGCCTTCAATCCGGGCCGGAAAGAGGGGAAACCCACGCCGCCCCTCACCGCTCCGCAGAATGACCTGCTCGCCGTGTTAGGGAAACTGTCGCCGCCTGACTTTGCCCTGGCCGGTCGAGCACAGAGCGACGGATTGACGTTCATTCACAAGCAAGTGGAGGGCGTGGACGTGTATTTTGTGAGCAATCTGCAGCCGCAAGCAGCGGACACGGAGGTCACTTTCCGGGTTTCCGGCAAGACGCCGCAACGTTGGGACGCGGTGACCGGTGCGATTGTGGAGGTGGCTGATTTTCGCCCGGTCGCGGATGGAACCACCGTGCCTCTGAAGCTTGAACCTTGGGAATCGGCGTTTTTTGTCTTCCCGCCGGGTTCTGCGCCGAAGGAGCGGGTCAAGCGCGCCGGAACTTCCAAGCCAGTTGCGGATTCCCTGTCAGTCACCGGCCGATGGAAAATGAAACTCGAGGGCCATGGATTTGAGACCTTCGAAAGCGACATTGCAGGATTGGAGTCGTGGACGGAATCCCCACGGACCCGGCATTTTTCCGGCACGGGCCGATACGAGATCGAGTTGACCGTGCCGGCAGATCGATTGCGCGAGGGCACGGCGGCATGGCTGGATCTGGGGCGGGTGGGCAACATCGCCGAAGTGGAGCTCAACGGTCAGGCACTTGGAGTTGCCTGGATGAGTCCACACCGCCTGGGCGTCACGAAAGCGCTGCGGCCCGGCAAGAACCGGCTGGTGGTGCGGGTGACGAACACGCTCATTAACTACGTCAGCGGACTCGCGGATCCGCCTGAAATCCCCGCCGAACTGCAGGCTCGTCTTGGCCAGGCCAACCCAAAGGTTTTTCCCGAAGGTGTCTGTGGCAGGCAGGAAATGAGCGAAACCGATTTGCCGCCATCCGGTCTGCTGGGGCCGGTGCGGATCCATTTCATGGAAGCGCCATGAATCCGGATGGCCTCTGGATGCTAGGTCCTGCCTGTGCGGTTGTGCGGCTAGATCATCCCGAGTTTCATCTTGCCTTCCTCGGAGATCATGTCCTGGTTCCAGGCGGGGTCCCAGACGAGGTCCACCCGGGCGTCGTCGATGCCATCGATGGTCATGATCCGGGCTTGAGCGTCGGCGGCGATGACCGGGCCCATGCCGCAACCGGGGGCGGTGAGGGTCATTTTGACGGCGGCGACGGTTTGGCCATCGATTTCTTCCAGCCCGCAGTCATAAACGAGCCCCAGGTTGACGATATCCACCGGGATTTCCGGGTCATAGACGTATTTGAGCTGATCCCAGATTTGATCCTCCAGCGGTGCATCCTTGATACGGACGGCCTGGTCCTGCTTGCGCTGTTCTTCCTCGGGATCCACTCCGAGCGCATCGGCATCGGTGGAGGAAATGCGGGCCAGCCCTTGGGAGGTGGCGACGGTGAAGGTGCCGCCGAGACGCTGGGTGATGTAAACCGGGGTGCCGAGGGGCAGCACGACTGAATCGCCGCTGGGAATTTGGACGGCGGTGACTTCGCGGGAGAGAATGATTTCCTGGTGCATGATGGGATGGGAGTAAAGCCTCGGTCGGGCGGATGTGCAAGGGCGGGAACTCAAACATTGAAACGAAATTCGATCACGTCGCCGTCCTTGACCAGGTATTCCTTGCCCTCGATCCGCACTTTGGCGGCGGCTTTGGCGGCGGCTTTGGACCCGGCGGCCACCAGATCATCGTAGTGAACCACCTCCGCGGCGATGAAGCCGCGTTCAAAGTCGGTGTGGATCACCCCGGCGGCGGCGGGGGCCTTGTCGCCAGCGATGATCGTCCAGGCGCGGGTTTGCTGGACTCCGGTGGTCAGGTAGGTGCGCAGGCCCAGCAGATGGTAAACCGCGCCGATCAGGGCGGAGACGCCGGAGTCGGTCACCCCCATGTCGGCGAGGAATTCGACGGCCTCCTCGACGGGCATGTCACTGAGTTCCTCCTCGATCCGGGCGGAGATGACCACGGCCTCGGAACCGCTGTGCGCGGCGGCGTATTGGCGGACTTTGGCGACTTGCGGATGGGAGTCGGGATCGGTGATCGCTGCGGCGAGTTCGTCTTCCGCGACATTGCAGGCGTAGATCGTGCGCTTGCTGGAAAGTAGGAAAAACTCGCGGACCACCGCCTTTTCCTCCTCGTTGAAGTCGAGCGTTAGTGCGGGTTTCCCCTGGTCGAGGTGCGGCATGATCAGATCGATGAGTTCGACTTCTCGCTTGGCCTCCTGGTCGCCTCCCTTCGCCTTTTTTTCACGGGAAATGCGGCGTTTTTCCAGCGCCGAGAGGTCGGCGAGAATGAGTTCCGCATTGATGATTTCGATGTCACGGACGGGGTCCACGGTGCCCAACTCATGGATGATATCATCGTTCTCGAAGCAGCGGACCACCTGGACGATGGCGTCGGTCTCGCGGATGTTGGCGAGGAACTGGTTGCCCAGGCCGGCACCTTCGGAGGCCCCTTTCACCAGCCCGGCGATATCGACAAACTCGATGGCGGTGGGCACCAGCTTGTGGGAGCCGGAGATTTTGGACAGCACCGCAAGCCGTGGATCCGGCACCGAAACGATGCCGACGTTTGGATCGATCGTGCAAAATGGATAGTTGGACGCCTCCGCTTTACGGGTGCGGGTGACGGCGTTGAAGAGTGTCGATTTTCCGACGTTGGGGAGACCTACGATTCCGGCTTTGAGCATGGCGGCGGGAAGGTGGTCCACAACAGAGGCGGGAGACCAGCAAAAAGTTTGCACTTTTAGGATTGACAAATGATTGCCAGGTAGTTACATTGGCCATCACAAATCCCCGATGAAGCTCCCTGTAAATCGATTCCCGTCGGGGTGTCCCAGCAACGGCTTCGCCTTGGTAATTGTCTTTCTGATGTTTCTCTTGCCGAATATCGAGGAACCCCAGATCCGCACGCTGATCGATACTTCCACCGCGCGCTTGTCGGCCGGTGTGAGGTAGGCGCGCTACGAGCGTCGATGCCCATGCGGCGGGCGAAGGCACTGGTTTGCATGATCGTCGGTTACGGGATCAAAGCCGACCGCCGAGACGATCCGGTGGGGTCAATCCACTTCCTCCACCCAGACATCGTGGCGTTCGCCATTGATCGAGAGGGCGAAGTGCTTCGTCGGTCCGGTGGTGTCAGCGGGTGGTGGTGCGGTTGCTGCGGCTGGAGCGGGAGCGGGAGTGGGAGTGGGAGTGGGAGTGGCAATTTCGGCGGCCGGGGCGGGTTTGGCGGCGGGGGTCTCGGCGGCGGCGGATTTTCCCTTGATGAGGGCTTCGACTTGCTGCGGGAACATGGCGAAGAGGACCACGGTTTCGTCGTCGGTGGGCACGCCCTTGTCGGCGGCGGCCTTGCGGTAGCCCTCCATGCCGGGATCGAGCAGGTCGGCGGGGCGTTGGGTGATGACTTTCTGGCCGCTTTGCTTTTCGACTTGGGCGAGAACTTCCGGGTTGATCGGGCCGGGGGTCTTGCCGTATTTGCCGAGGGCGATGTCCTGGGCGGGTTGGCAGATCATTTTCCAGCGGCCGAATTTCACGTTCATCATGGCCTGGGTGCCGACAATCTGGGAGGTGGGGGTGACCAGCGGGATCCAGCCGAGGGCCTCGCGGACGACCGGAATCTCACGGACCACCTCGTCGAATTTCTCGGTCATGCCTTGGTCGGCGAGCTGGTTGCGGAAGTTCGAGAGCATCCCGCCGGGCACCTGGAACACCAGAATGTCCGAGTCCACCCGCTCGTTGGCCGGGCTGGTGAACTTGCTGAGCTGCTTGTAGACGTCTTCGAAATGCAAGCGCAGCTCCTGCAGCTTGGCCGGATCGAAATCCGGGCAGCGCGGGTGGCCGTCCAGCAGGGCGAGCATGCGGACGGTGTCGGGTTGGCTGGTGCCGTTGGCAAAGGGCACGATCGAGGTCTCGACCGTATCGACTCCGGCATCGATGGCGGCGATGTAGGAGGCGGCTCCCAGCCCGGCGGTGTCGTGGGTATGCAGGGTGATCGGCAGTCCCACGCGGCTTTTGAGTTCCTTCACCAGCTTGTAGGCGATCTGGGGTTTGAGGATGCCGGACATGTCCTTGATACCGATCGAATGGCAGCCCATTTTTTCGAATTCGACGCCCATCTCGACGAAGGCTTCCACGGTGTGGACCGGGCTGATGGTATAGCAGATTTCGCCGCGGGCGTGCTTGCCGCAGTCGATCACCGTCTTGATCGCGGTGACCAGGTTGCGGGTGTCGTTGAGGGCGTCGAACACCCGGAAAATGTCCTGGCCGGCGGCGGCGTTGGCGCGGACGAAAGCCTCGACCACGTCGTCGGGGAAGCTGGTGTATTGGACGATGTTCTGACCGCGCAGCAACATGATCTGCGGGGTTTGCGGGGCCACCCGCTTGAGCGTGCGCAGCCGGTCGAAGGGGTTTTCGTTGAGAAAGCGGAGGCAGGAGTCGATGGTGGCACCGCCCCAGGTTTCCAAGCCGCTGAAGCCCATCGAGTCAAGAATGGGCGCCGCCGGCAGCATTTGCTCGGTGGTCATGCGGGTCGCGGCGAGGGATTGGTGGCCGTCGCGCAGGACGGTATTGTTGAAAGTAACAGGTTTCATGGAAAATATTGGGATTCGGGGCGCCGCCAGCATTCAAAGATACGCGGGAAAGCCAATCCAAATCGCTGGATTGGTAGAAAATGCCCAGCTTTCGCGGGGAAATGCAAAGTTTTTGAAAATCGTACTGGCGGAATTCGCGAAATTGGGGTTACATTCTGCCCGTATGAATGGCAAAGCAGAACTCACGATCAATCAGCAACGTTTGGAACTCCCTACGGTCACCGGCTCGGAAGGCGAGGTTGGCATCGATATCAGCACCTTGCGTGACGCAACCGGTGCGATCACCCTGGATCCGGGGTATGGCAACACCGGGGCCTGCGAGAGTGCGATCACCTTCATCGATGGCGAGAAGGGCATTCTGCGGTATCGGGGCTATGACATTGCGGAACTCGCGGCCAAGAGCAGCTTTATCGAGACCTCCTATCTGCTGATCTACGGCGAGTTGCCCACCCCCGCCCAGTTGGCGGAGTTCTCGGCCTTGCTTACCAAGAATCAGATGCTGCACGAGGGGATGCGTTTTCACTTCGAAGGATTCCCGAACACCGCCCACCCGATGTGCATCCTTTCGGCCATGATCAATGCGGCGTCGGCGTATTTCCCTAACATGCTCAGCGGCAAGGACCGCGAGGGGCGTTTCCCCCGTCACGCGGCACGCC
>JAIPKB010000300.1 GCA_021733795.1 Akkermansiaceae bacterium
CGGGTGTGGCTTGCAGACAAATTCATTTTCGATTTCACGGGCGATGACGATTCAAGCGGACACAACGCGGTGCCCCTGCCGAATCTTTCAGGTTTGTCGCAGCAGGGTGCGCCCTCCCCCGTAGGCGCGTTGGTGACAACGCGTGGGGGGGTGGCGGTTGCGGGAAACGGCGGGCCTCGCCCCCCGCGCATTTTCACGAATGCGCCTACGGACAGCCGTCGCTCCAGATTCAGCCGACGAAGCTGTAGTCGTAGGGCTTGCGCATTTCGCGGGTGGCATAGCCATTGGCTTCCTTGGCGTTTTGGCCGGTGAAAACCTCTTTGGCGGGATCCCACTCGAGGTTCTTTCCGGTGCGCAGCGAGATGGCCCCGAGGTGGCACACCGAGGCCGAACGATGGCCGATTTCCACCGCGCAAATCGGGTCCTTGCGCGAACGCATGCAATCAAAGAAGTTGCCCATGTGGTCGTTGCTGACGTACAGGCGCTCGGCCCCCTCCGGCAGGGGCTTGCTGAGCAGTTCGCGGTCGGTGGCTTTGATCTGGTCGCGATTGACCCAGATCCAGCCGTCGGCGCCTTCGAAATGAATGCCGTTGCGTTGGCCTGCGGGATTGACGGTGCCGCCGAACGGGTCGTCGTCGCGGGTGGAGCGGACGTTGAACACCACGCCGTTCGGATAGGTGAACTTCACCTCGTAATCGGCAATGGTGGTGTACCCGCCCGGAATCGGCACCGACAGCGCCTTGCTTGAAATCCGGGTGGGTGCGGGCAGGCCAATCGCCCAATAACCGATGTCCATGTGATGGGCGCCCCAATCGGTCATGGTGCCGCCCGAGTATTCATACCAATAGCGGAACCACGTGTGACAGCGCTCGGGAACGTAGTCAACCTTGGGTGCCTGGCCCTGCCAGAAATCCCAGTCGAGTTCCGGCGGCACGGGTTTGCTGGCGAAGGGACCCTCGCGCCGCCCCGCCGGCAGCCACACGGTGACTTCCTTGAGCTTGCCAATCCGGTTGTTGCGGACCAAGTCACAGGCCAGGCGGAAGCGCTCGTTGCTGCGTTGCTGGGTGCCGGTCTGGAGGACCACCTTGTGGTCACGCACCGCCTTGACCACATGCTTGCCTTCATCGATGGTCAGGGTGAGCGGTTTTTCCGAATAAATGTCCTTTTTCGCCTTGGCGGCAGCGATGTTGACCAGACTGTGCCAGTGGTCGGGAGTTCCATTGATGATGCCGTGAATGTCGTCGCGCTCCAGCAATTTGCGGAAGTCGGAGAACCCTGCCGGCACCTTGCCATCCTTGGTGAACCGTTTCACGGCCCCCTCGACGTGGTGCTTGTCCACATCGCAGACAGCCACGACGTCGCCGAAGCGCTGGGCATTGCCCGTATCCCCACTGCCCTGGCCACCGCAACCGATCAGCGCGATGGCGGGACGGTCGTTGGGACCCAGCCGTGGAGCGGGTTCCGCCGCCTGCGCCAATTCGCGCTCGACAAACCAGAGGGGCAGGCCGGTTGCCGCGGCGGTCGCGGAACAACGGCGCAGAAACGTGCGGCGGGAAATCTGGAACGGATTGATAGGATTCATGGGATAGGCGATTTCAGGGGTGGAACAACGACCGGAGATTTGTGACGCAAGGTCGCTTTGCGAATCGAGAAGAAGTGCAGGACAACTCAACGCGAAAGTAGCTGTCGTGGCTGCGTTGCCAAGGATTTTTTTTTTGGAAAATCTTCGGGCCGCGGATCTGGAAGCCTAAAGTCTCGCCAGGATGGCGTCCGCCATGGCGGTGGTCCCGACGCGGGTTTCGCCTTCGCGGCCGGTGGCGATGTCGCCGGTGCGGAAGCCGTCGTCGATGGTGCGGGCGACGGCCTCCTCGATGGCGGTGGCGGCGGCGGTTTCGCCGAGCGAGAAGCGCAGCAGCATGGCGAGCGAGAGGATTTGGGCGATCGGGTTGGCGATGCCTTGGCCGGCAATGTCCGGGGCGGAGCCGCCGGAAGGTTCATACATGCCGAAATAGCGGCTGTTTTCGTTTTGGACGCCGAGCGAGGCGGAGGGCAACATGCCGAGCGAACCAGAAATCATCGCCATTTCATCGGATAGGATGTCCCCAAAGAGGTTTTCCGTGACCAGCACGTCGAACGAGCCGGGGCGGCGGATGAGTTGCATGGCGGCGTTATCGACATACATGTGGGAGAGTTCGACTTCCGGGAATTCGGCGGCGATTTCGATGACGGTTTCGCGCCACAGGACGGAGGAGGCGAGCACGTTGGCCTTATCGACGGAAAGCAGGCGTTTGGCGCGGCCCATGGCGGCGGTGAAGGCGACCCGGGCGATCCGCTGGATCTCGCTTTTCCGATAGATCATGGTGTCCAGAGCCACGGGTTCGCCATTTTCCTCGTGGCGGCCTTTCGGGGTGCCGAAATAGATGCCGCCGGTGAGTTCGCGGACGCAGAGGACGTCGAAGCCAGCGGCGATGAGTTCCTGTTTGACGGGGGAGGCGTGGGTGAGGGCGGGCAGGCAGACGCCCGGGCGGAGGTTGGCGAAGAGGCCGAAGTGCTTGCGCAGCGGAAGCAGCGCGCCGCGCTCCGGTTGGAGATCGGGCGGTAGGGATTCCCATTGCGGGCCGCCGACGGAGCCGAATAGAATGGCGTCGGCAGCTTCACAGGCGGCGACGGTTGCGGCGGGCAGCGGGTGGCCGGTGGCATCGAGGGCGGCACCGCCCACGGGGTGGTGGCTGCGCTCGACGGTGAAGCCGAACCTGGCGGAGGCGGAGTCGAGCACGCGGATGGCCTCGGTCATGACTTCGGGGCCGATGCCGTCGCCGGCGAGGATGGTGATGCGGTGGGAGCGGGACATGCGCAGCGTGTAGCACGGTGGAGGGGGGAAGGCAAAGGGAATGTCGAAGGTCGAAGGTCGACAAGAAGGGCGGCGGTAGCGCAGGCGACCCCACCAACCGGGGCAGGCTCCGAATAACGGATCGCCGTGGGTTCCTGAGGGTCACTTTCGATGGCCTATATATGATCCATTTCCAGCATTACAGTGTTGATCACCGAACGTCCGGTAAGGGGTTGTCACATCGGCGGGCCAGTGTTCAGGGGCAGTAGCGACCCGGATGGATACTTCTCTGGCGGGATCGTTCATGGGAGGTTTTCAGCCCCTCCGATCCGGTTCTAGAATGAAACCTCGGTGCCGAGGATGCCGAGGCTGACCTCGCCTTGGTGGCGTTCGGCGATGGCCTCGCGGAGGATTTCCGAGCGCTCGGTTTCGCCATGGACCAGCCAGACCTTCCCCTTGGGTCCGGTGGTGCGGTCGAAGTAATCCAACAACTCCGAGTGGTCGGCGTGGCCGGAGAAAGAATCGACCGCCTCGATGTGGGCGCGCACCTTGTAGCGTCCGCCGAGGATGGGCACCTCCGGTTCGCCGTCGCGGATGCGGCGGCCCAGGGTGTTGTCCGCACAATAGCCGACGAACAACACGGTCGTCTTGGAGTTGCCGATGTTGTTCTTGAGGTGGTGGAGGATGCGGCCGGCCTCGCACATGCCGGAGGCGGAAATGATGATGGCGGTGCCTTCCAGGGCATTGAGTGCCATCGAGTTCTTCACCGAGCGGACGAGAGTCAGATTTTCAAAACCAAAGGGGTTTTGTTTTTCAAACAGGCTTTCATAGACCTCCTCGTTGACCGCCTCCGGGTGCAGGCGGTAAACTTCAGTGGCACTCACCGCCATCGGGCTGTCCACGTAAACCGGGATATCCGGGAGTTTGCCGGCCACGAACAACTCGTTGAGCATGTAGAGGATTTGTTGGGTGCGTTCCACGGCGAACGCCGGAATCAGCACGCGGCCGCCGCGTTTCACGGCTTTCCGGATCACTTCCGCGAAATAATCGCTCTCGCCGGGAGGGGACTCGTGCTCGCGGCCGCCGTAGGTGCTTTCCATCAGCAGGAAGTCAATGTTTTGGGCCGCCACCGGATCGCGTAGCACCTCGTTGCCGCCGCGGCCGACATCGCCGGAGAACAGGAAGCGCTTCTTGCGGCCGTCGTCGTGGTCGTCCACTTCCAGCAGGACCTGGGCGCTGCCCAGGATATGGCCGGCGTCGATGAAGCTGAGTTTCACGCCGTCGGCGATTTGGAGCGGGCGTTCGTAGTTGACGGTGACGAACTGGCGCAGGCTCAATTCCGCGTCCTGTTCGCTGTAGATCGGTTCGACGAGTGGCTTGCCTTCGCGCTCGCGGTGTTTGTTGAGCCATTTGATGTCGCCGGTTTGGATGCGGGCGGAGTCGGTGAGCATGATCTGGCACAGGTCGCGGGTGGCGTCGGTGGCGTAGATGTTGCCGGTGAAGCCTTTTTTGACGAGGTTGGGCAGGTTGCCGCTGTGGTCGATGTGGGCGTGGGAGAGCACCACGGCGTCGATGGTGGCGGGATCGAAATGGGGGAAGCAGCAGTTGATGTCGTAGGCGTCCCGGCGGCTGCCTTGATAGAGTCCGCAATCGAGGAGGATCCGGGAGCCGTTGACCTCCAGCAGGTGTTGTGAACCGGTGGTGGTGCCCGCGGCACCGCAGAATTTCAATTTCATGATGATTGGGGTATGATGACGGGCGTTGCGCGCTTGCCTTGGAGGCTGGCACGCTGGCTTGCGGATGCAAGAGAAAACCTGATTTTTGGTTGATTGCGGTTGGCGGGTGGTGTTGGAATGGCGGCGTGAGCCTGGTGCAGCCCTTCAATATCCTTCCCCGTCCGGCGTTGCCGGGGGAATTCGTGCCGGTGGACTATTTCCGCAGGGTGGAGCATGGCGAATTGTCGCGGGACGGACGCTTGCTGGAGGTGGATCTCGGATGTGGTGACGGGTTGTTTCTGCGGGAGATGGCGGCGCACTATCCCGACCGCGAGTTTCTGGGGGTGGAGCGCTTGTTGGGCCGGGTGCGCAAGGTGGGGCGCAAGCTGGTGCGGCAGGGGTTGGGCAACGGGCGGGTGCTGCGGTTGGAGAGCCGCTACACCGTGGAGTGGCTGTTGCCGGAGGCGGCGGTGTGGCGGCTTCACGTGTTGTGCCCGGACCCCTGGCCGAAGGCCCGCCATCACCGGCGGCGGCTGATCCAGCCCGGATTTCTCGCCGCCGTACACCGGGTTTTGCAACCGGGTGGCGAGCTGTTGTTCATGACCGACCACCCGGAATACTTCGAGTGGGCGGTGGCCAGGGCCGGTGACTATGGCCGCTTCGAGCGGCTACCGTGGTCCGGGGATGAGTTTTTCTACCCGAAAACCGACTTTCAGGAGCTTTGGGAAAGCGAGGGCCGCAGCATGTTCCGGCTCCGCTTGGGGAAACCGGGGACGGCGGGAATTGCCCCAGACAGGCAGATCGAACCGCGAATCGACACGAATCGACACGAACTATGAATGGCTTACGAGAGCTGTGAATGCCCACATTCTAAGGGTAAGGTGACAGAGAATTAATCGCCGATTTCTCTTGACTGTGTCTCAATCCGGGGTAGGATTGCTGCCGTGACGCCGGGATTTCCCCGCCACATCAATGCAAAGACCCCCATCAACCCGTAACCATTCCCTGAAACCATGAGACGCGCGCGCTGGCTGGCCCCCTGGAAGGACTCGACCGAACGACCCGTGATCTACCACTGCGTGACGCGGGTGGTGGAGCGCAGGCTGGCCTTCGGGCCGGAGGACAAGGAGAAGTTCCGCACCTTCATGCGGATGTATGAAAATTTCTCTGGCTGCCGGGTGCTGGCCTATTGTCTGATGTGCAACCACGTCCATATCCTGCTGGAAGTGCCGCCGATGCCCGTTGGCGGATTGAGCGATGGGGAGCTGCTCAAACGCCTCCGGGCACTCTACAACGAGGTTGAGGTGGGGTTGGTGGCCAAGGAATTGAAGGCGGCACGGGAGGCGATTGCCAAAGGCTTGGCCGACGAGAGTTATGCCACCGCCATCCATGAGCGGTTCACCTACCGGATGCACGATCTGGGCGAGTTCATGAAGACGCTGCTGGCACGCTTCACGCGGTGGTTCAACGTCGGGCACCACCGCACCGGGGCGCTGTGGGAAAGCCGGTTCAAGAGCGTGCTGGTGGAGGAAGGGATCGCGTCGCGGACGATGGCGGCGTATATTGACTTGAACCCGGTGCGTGCCGGAATGGTGGAGGACCCGGCGCTGTACCGCTGGAGCAGCTACGGCGAGGCGATGGGCGGCGGAGCGAAGGGTCACGGTGGCAAGGCGCGCGGCGGACTGGT
>JAIPKB010000301.1 GCA_021733795.1 Akkermansiaceae bacterium
CGCGCAATCCGCGTTTTTCAGTCCGGCCAAGTTCGGCATCACCAAGGAACTGGTGGGTTCGCGGAATGTGGGGTTTGGGGCCAGCCTCCAACAAATGACCGCGATGCTCGCGATTCTGGCCGGTCAAATCCTGGCCGGGTGGTGGTTCGATATCCGCTACCGGGACGCCGGAGCCGTGCCGGAGGTGGCGTGGGCGGCCGCCCTGCTGCCGCTCTTGGTGCTAACCGCCACCGCAGTGCCCACGCTGTTGCTGGCGGTGATCATCCCCCGGGTGCCGGCCCAGGGCAGCGTGCGGCTCACGCCCGGGTTGTTGGTCGGGCATTTCATCGGGCTGGCGGACTTGTGGCGGCGGCCGGGCCTGCGGCGGGCCAGCTTCGGGGTGTGTTTTTTCTGGGGCTTTGCGGCCTTCATCAACCTGTGGTCGGTGAAACTCGCCAAGTTCATGACCGATGGCGGCGTGGGCTTCGGCACCTTGTCGTCGGAATTCATGGCCGCGGCGTCGCTGGGGATGGCCGCCGGGTTCGGGATGGCCTCGTTGATGCTGCGGAAACGCATCGAGCTCGGCTGGGTGCCGGTGGCGGGCGTGGGAATGGCCTTGATGGCGCTGGCGCTGGCGTTCATCACCCCGGGAAGTTGGACGTTTCTCTCAGTGCTCGTGGCGCTGTCGTTTTGCGCGGCGATCTTTCTGGCCCCGCTCAATGCCTGGCTCCAGGACAACTATCCGGCGGACAAACGCGGTGAGCTGCAGGCCTCGGTGAACCTGCAGGACTGCCTCACCGGCATTTTCGCGGTGGCCTCGCTGCAACTGGCCCCCATGTTGTTAGAATCCTGCGGGGTGGCGACGTGGCTGGTCTTTCGGTTGGAAATCGCCGCTGCCGGGGTGCTCTGCGCGGCGATGACCTGGTTCATCATCCGGATGCTGCCGGCGGATTTCCTCCGCGTCCTGCTGGTTTCCGCAGTGCGCTCGATCTATCACCTCCGCACCGTCAACTCCGACCGGCTGCCCGCCCGCGGCGGCGTGCTGCTGCTGCCCAACCACGTAACCTGGGCGGACTCGTTTTTCATTGGCGCCGCCTGTGACCGGCCGATCCGGTTTGTGATGGACGAGGCGTTCATGGGCAAGCCCGCAGTCCGTTGGTTTGTCGGGCTGTTCGACACCGTCACCATCCGCCGCGACCATCCGCGCGAGGCGATCCGGATCGTCATCGACGGGCTCAGGGCGGGTGACGTGATGTGTCTGTTTCCCGAGGGCCAGCTCACCCGCAGCGGCAATCTGAGCCAACTGGAGCGCGGCTTCGAGCTGATTGCGCGCAAGGCCGGCCATCCGCTGGTGCCGCTGTGGTGCGATGGCTCCTGGGGGTCGATCTTCTCGTTTGAACGCGGGCGGTTTCTCCGCAAGTGGCCCTACCGGCTGTTCCGCTACGGCATCCGCGCCGCCTTTGGCGAACCGCTGGCTCCGGAAACCGTCACCCTGCCCCGGCTCCGCGACGCGCTCGCCAAGGCGGCCGGCGAGGCCTATGAGTCGCGCTTCCGGGCCAACACCTGGGCCCACCGCGTCCCCCGCGACGACCGCGACCGCTGGAATGCCATGGCGCCGGAATCCCGCCGCCGCTGCTGGCTCAACGGTTATCAAATCGGCCAGGTCCAGGCGCTCCAACGGCATCGGACGTTTCATCTGCTGGCAGCGGACGCCGGCACCGCCGGCATTCCCTCCCCGCTCCACGCCTTCGCCAGCCTGTTCAAGGCGCGGGCGGCCAGCCACCCGTCCTGCGAGGCCAACGGCGGCGATTGGGTGGGCGGCGACGGCCTGCGGGCATCGTTGGAAACCGCGGCCATCGAAGGCACCCTCACCTTCTACGATTTCAGCAAGCGGGCGCTCGAACCGCTCGTCCGCCCCGGGGTCTTGCATTGCCCGTGCCTGGCGATCGACGGCCTGGTGGTGGCGATGTCGATGCCCAACCAACCGACTCCGTCCTCCCTCAAGGAAGACCAGGCCGGCCTCAAGTCCGGCACCTGGGGCAGGCTGCTGCCGGGCTGGTTCACCGCGCCGGATACTGCCGGCCGCCTCCGCGTCCACGGCCCCGCCGCCCCTGCCGAGGGGCTGCTGCTGCCCGCGGGCTCCGTGGTGGATGGCGCGGGGTTCGTCGGTCCGCAATCAGCCGGGTCGTGAGGCTCACCCCCACCGCCACCTGCCTGCAAAAATGGGGCGGCGACCTGATTGCCGCCGTGTGCAAGGAGCGCGGTTGAGCAGACCCGGGGGTTTTCCGCTGGATTTCCCGCTTGAGCTTGGCGCGGGCCCTGCTTGAATCCGGGTGTCGGCGCATTGTCGGCAGCAACCTGAATCACGCATACCATGGGAAGAGCATTTGAATGCCGCCGCCGGGCAAAGGAATCGCGTTGGGCCACCATGTCCAAGGTGTTTCCGAAGCTGGCCAAATCCATCACCCTGGCCGCCAAAAACGGCGGGCCGGACCCGGAATCCAACGCCCCGCTGAGGGTGGCCATCAACAATGCCAAGGCCCAGAACCTTTCCCGCGAAAACATCGAGGCCGCCATCAAACGCGCGGCCGGCAAGGACGCCTCCGAAATCATGGAGATCTCCTACGAGGGCAAGGGACCCCATGGCTCCCTGTTTTTCATCGACTGCGCCACCGACAACAGCAACCGCTCGGTGACCAACCTGAAAACCATCTTCAACAAAAACGGCGGGCAAATGGTCAACTCCGGGGCACTCGATTTCATGTTTTCCCGCAAATCCGTCATCGAGTTTCCCCTCCCGGAAAACTGCAATCTGGAGGAACTCGAACTTGAACTCATCGACGCCGGTCTCGAGGAACTTGAGGTTGAGGACGGCCAGGTCACCGTGACCGGCGAATTCAGTGCGTTTGCCAGCCTCTGCCAGGGGGTCGAACAGCTCGGCATCGAGGGCAGCAAGGCCAGCCTCAAACGCCTCCCCAGCCAACCGATCGAACTCACCGAAGAACAAATGCTCGACGTCGAGAAAATCCTCGACCGGATCGAGGACGACGACGACGTCCAGGCGGTGTTCACCAATATCGCCTGAGGGATTTATTGCAGCAAGTACTTGCATGCCAGCTGCGGCCGGTCATACTTGCGCGGCGCTTGGCACGAGTAGCTCAGCGGTAGAGCAACCGGTTTACACCCGGTCGGTCGGCGGTTCGATCCCGTCCTCGTGCACCATTGATTTTCAATAGGTTGCATCACTATTGCGCCTAACGGAAATAGGCTCCGCTGCCACCACCCGGCCATTAATGCAACTTGTCGGCTGATATCGGGTTCTGCGGCGCTCGAGATCGGCGATCCGGTCTACCAGGAAAACTTGTGGATCATCGTGTGGGTGTAGGTTTCACCCGGCTTGAGAATGCAACTTGGGAAGTTCGGTTGGTTCGGGGAGTCCGGAAACACCTCGGTTTCAAGGCAACAGGCGGAGCGGTGAGGGTATTTCTGACCATTCTTGCCGGCGACCGTGCCGTCGAGGAAATTGCCGCCGTAAAACTGCAGGCCGGGTTGATCCGAGAATAGCTCCATGGTGCGGCCGGATTTGGGATCGTTCAGGGTGGCGGCGAGACGGACCCCCTTGCCTTCACGCAGGACCCAACAGTGGTCGTAGCCGAGACCGAGTTTGAGGGCTTCGTTATCGGCGTCAACCCGGTCGCCGATGGTGGTCGGCTTGGTGAAATCAAACGGGGTCCCGGCCACCGGCGCGAATTTTCCGGTTGGGATCAGGCCGGCATCGGTGGGCAGGAACTGGTCGGATGGGATTGTCAGAATGTGATCGTTGATCAACGACATCTGGTCATTGCTGAGGTTCCAATAGGAATGGTGGACAATGTTGATCGGGGTCGACTTGCCGGTGACGGTGGCATTCACCTCCCATGCCAGCTCGTTGTCATCGGTGAGCCGGTAGGTGACCACGGTGGTGAGTTCACCGGGGTATCCTTCCTCGCCATCCTTGGAGACGTAGGTCAGCTTGACTCCATTGGCCCCGGGTTGCTCCACGATCTCACCGGACCACAGGACCTTGTCGAAGCCAACCTTGCCGCCGTGGAGGGCACACGGGATGCCACCGGGCTCGTTGTTGGTGGCGAGGGTGTAGTCAACCCCGTCGAGGGAGAACTTGCCGTGCGCGATCCGGTTGCCGTAGCGCCCCACGGTGGAGCCGAAATAGGAGGTGTTGGTGAGCCAGCCGTCGAGGGTGTCGTAGCCGTGGGTCACGTCGGATACCGTGCCGGATTTGTCAGGGACATCGAGGCCGACGAGAATTGCACCGTATTCGGTGATCCTGGCGACCATTCCGTTCTTGTTGGTGATGGTGAAGAGCGAAACATCGCGACCGTCCTTGAGTTTGCCGTAGGATTCCTCCTTGATCGTATTGGCCGACCCGATGTTGATGGTGGTGGTTTCCTTCGAACACCCGATCAGGCCGAGGGAAAGCAGTGCGAGGATGGCAGGGGTGGTTTTCATGGTGTTATTGGTGCTGTTTTGGTTAGCTAAGCCAGAAGCTGAAGTAGAGATACATGCCGCCGACGAGCAGCAGGATGAGGCCGGCCATCAGTTTGTTGGGAATATCCCAACTGTTCTTGATTTCATCCTCGGCAAGGTGGTGGATGGAGCCGTAGGTGAGCCCGCGGGTTTGCTCCTCAGTGGGTGGCGCGGTCATCAGCGAGACGACGACCATGATGATCACGCTGATCATCATGAGGACGCCGGTGGCGTATAGGAAGTTGAAGTCCCCGATGGCCGCCAAAAACGCCGGATCGTGGATTTTTCCTTCCGCAGCGCCGAAGAACGATTGCGCGGTCAGCTTGCACATGCCCAGCGCGAAGCCGCCTCCCAAGGCCCATGTGGCACCCGCGGAGTTGGTGCGTTTCCAGAACAAGCCGAGCAGGAACACGGCGGTGATCGGTGGCGCGAGGTATCCCTGCACGCTCTGGAGATATTGATAGAGTCCGCCGTCCGAGATCTTCTTCATCACCGGAATCCAGATCATGCCGAAGCCGACGACGGCGGTGGTGGCGACGCGACCGACCAACAGCAGGTGTTTCTGCGACTGGCCGGGGCGGAGTTTTTCGTAAACATCCACGGTGAACAGCGAGGCGCTGGAGTTGAACAGCGAGGCGAGCGAGCTCATCAAGGCCGCCAGCAAACAGGCAACGATCAGTCCGCGGATACCGGTGGGCAGCAGCGAGGTGACCAGGGTCGGGAAGACCTGGTCGCCGCGGATGGACATGGTCATCACCGAGGATTCGGTGCCGTCATCGGCTTTCACCTTCTGGACCTTCATCTCACGTGGGATGAAGAAGCCCTTCTTGCCCTGGGCGTCGGCCACGTTGTTGAGGTCGCTGAGGCGGGAGTTGGCGGCCATTTCCGCCGATGATTTGTCCGCCTTGGAGATGTCCATACTGAACTGTTGGGTGACCAGCGGGTCGTCGGCACCACGGTTGAACTTCTGGTCGAGAGTCCATCCGATCATGCCGGGGATCAGGAAGATCAGCACCGGCCACACCTTGAGCAGACCGCCGAAAAGCGCGCCACGGCGGGCGGTGGCGAGGTTCTTGGCCGTCAGCGTCCGCTGGACGATGTATTGGTCGGTGCACCAATACCAGATGCCGATGATTGGCGAGGCGATCAACACGCCGAGCCAGGGGAAGTCGGGGTCGGAAAGCGGTCTCCAGAGGGCGAAGTTTTCCGAGTTACCCTTGGCGGCGGTGATCAGTTCGCCCCAGCCGGCGACCATTCCGGCGTCCCCGCCGAGGCGGGTCAAACCGATGCCGGTGATGACAAACGAGCCGAACAGGATGATCACCGCTTGCGGGGTGGCGGTGGCCATGATCGCGCGCATGCCGCCGAACACGGTGTAGAGACCGGTGATGATGACGGTGGTGAAGGCACCGATCCAGAAGGCATCCAAGGTGGCGCCTCCGAGGGTCAGCGAGACTTCCGGGAGCAGCGCTTGGAACACAATGGCTCCGGCATACACGGTGACGCTCACCTTGGTGAAGATATAGGCGACCAGCGAGACCAGCGAGAGGATCCAGCGGGTCCGCGAGCTGAAACGTTTTTCAAGAAACTGGGGGATGGTTTCAACTCCGGATTTGTAATAGAAGGGGACGAACAACCCGGCGAGCATGATCAGCACCCAG
>JAIPKB010000302.1 GCA_021733795.1 Akkermansiaceae bacterium
CTGATTTCGCTGAAATCAAAAACCCACACCGGTCTCAGCGGTTCTCAGCGCAATCAGCCGTCAAATCTCACCAGCGCGGAACCAATCCTCGATTGCTCATGTGTCTCGTGCAAAAATCCGCCATGGTCGGCGCGGAGGACTCCGCATCGGCGCTTGCGCCGGGAGCCGGCAAGCCCTACGGTCCCCGCCGCATGATGAGCCACAAATCGGTAATGATCTACGACACCACCCTGCGGGATGGCACCCAGGGCGAGGGTTTTCAGTTGTCCTGCCTGGACAAGTTGCGGATCGCCCGTGAACTCGACGACTTCGGTCTGGACTTCATCGAAGGCGGCTGGCCTGGCTCCAACCCGAAGGACATCGAGTTTTTCCAGGAGGCGCGGAAACTCAAGCTGCGCCATGCCCGCCTGGCGGCGTTTGGGTCCACCCGCAGGGCCGGCATTGCGGTCGAAGACGACCCCCAGGTGGCCCTGTTGCTGGCAGCACAAACGCCGGTGGTCACGATCTTCGGGAAGAGTTGGGAACTCCACGTCAGCGAGGTGCTGCGCACCACCCCCGAGGAAAACCGCGCCATGATCCGGGATACCGTGAGGTATCTGGCCAGCCACGGCCGCGAGGTGATCTACGACGCCGAACATTTCTTCGATGGTTACAAGGACTCCCCCGAACACGCGCTCGGCACTCTGGAAGCCGCCGCAGCGGGCGGGGCCGCCTGCCTGGTGCTCTGCGACACCAACGGCGGCTCGCTGCCCTCCGAGATCCTCCAAACCTGCCTCGCGGTAAAAGCCCGGCTGCCGGGCGTCCCCTTCGGTATCCACACCCACAACGATTGTGAACTGGCCGTGGCCAATGCCATCGCCGCGATCCGCGCCGGTGCCTGCCAAGTGCAGGGCACCATCAACGGCTACGGCGAACGCACCGGCAACTGCAACCTCACCTCGGTCATTCCCCTGCTCCAGCTCAAGATGGATCTTCCGGTGGTCCCCCAGTTGGAGAAACTCCGCGACCTATCCTATTTCGTGGACGATGTCTCAAACAACCCCCATTTCGCCCGCGCGCCGTTCATCGGCCGCACCGCCTTCGCCCACAAGGGCGGGATGCACGTCAACGCCGTCAGAAAACTCGCCCGGAGCTACGAACATATCGAGCCGACCTGCGTCGGCAACTCCCAAACCATCCTGGTTTCCGAGTTGAGCGGCCAGTCGAACATCCTGCTCAAGGCGGCGGAACTGGGGATCCCGCTCGCCAGCGGCTCTCCGGAAGCCACCGAAGTCCTGCTCCAGGTCAAAAACCTGGAAAACCAGGGCTATTCGTTCGAATCCGCGCCAGGCTCGCTCGAACTGCTGCTGCGCCGCACCCTGGGCCGCTACACCAAGCCCTTCGAACTGCTCGAATACCACACCAGTTTCCGCCAATACCGCGACGGCCACCAGCCGGTTTGCGAAGCTACCGTCAAGCTCGCCGTCAACGGCCAAACCGCCCTCACCATCGCCGAAGGCAACGGCGTGATCAACGCCCTGGACCTGGCCCTCCGCAAAGCCCTCCTGCCGTTTTACCCGCAACTCGACTCGATCTCACTGGTCGATTACAAGGTCCGCATCGTCGATGGCCACGATGCGACCGCCGCCAAAACCCGGGTGCTCGTGGTCACCCGCGGCGACCAGGCCGAATGGGGCACCATCGGTGTCTCGGGAAACATCATCGAAGCCAGTTGGCTCGCCCTGGTCGATGGCATCGAATGGTTCCTTCAGGAGCGGGACTGAAAGGACCGAAGGCTGCGCGAATGGGGGTCACTGCCCGCATCGTGGCTGGCGCATCGTGCCTCCACCGTGGCTGGCGCGTCTCGCGACAGGCCGTCTCAAGGGGCGTCCCCGCCCCTTGATTCTCCGCGCCACCCCACCTCTCCCGAATCCCAGCAAACCATCATTCCCATCCCCCTGGCGGCGCGCTAGCGGAATGGGAATGATGGGAAATATGGGGATCATGGCGCTATCCCATTCTTCTCATTCTCCTCGCTTGACCCCTCCCCTCAGAACCCGCACAGTGGCCCGGCATCATGAGCACCGCCCCGCCGCCGCTTCCCCAGAACAACCTCCAGCCGGTTCTTCCGCCTTCCAAGTCAGGCATTCCGCTTGCTGTCATCATCATCGGCGGGATCTTGCTGGTTGTTTTCATCATCGCCGCGCTGGCCGGCCTCGCCACTCCCCAGATCATCAAAATGAGAAAAAAGGGCGATCAGGTCAACGCAATGAGCAAAGGCAGGGTGATAGCCATGCTGATGCACGATTTCCCCATGGAATATGGCAGTTTTCCGGATCGGGAAACCGCGAAACAGGTCAGCGCCCTCACTGACACCTCCCTCGACCTGACCGGAGACACCGCCAACGACTACTTCCGCCAGTTCATCGCCGTCGGCTTCGTCAAATTGGATCGCATCCGGCCCGATCACCAGGTGGACCTCGGCAATAGCAAAACCCTCCTTGACACCGGTGCCAATACCATTTGGGGTACCGCCGTCACCCCGGTCATCAAACCACCGAAGGTCCGCTAATCTCCACCTCTCCACCTCTCCACCTCTCCACCTCTCCACCTCTCCACCTCTCCACCTCTCCCATGTCACACTACCGCGTTCTCGTCGCCGACCCCATCTCCGAGAAGGGTGTCGAAGCCCTGCGTTCCACTCCCGGAATCACCGTCGATGTCATCACCGGCCTCAAACCCGAGGAGTTGCTCCCGATCATCGGCCAATACCACGGCTTGGTGGTCCGCTCCCAAACCAAGGTCACCGCCGAAGTGTTCGCCGCCGCGCCCCAACTCAAGGCCGTCGGCCGTGCCGGCGTGGGGGTGGACAACATCGACCGCAATGCCGCCACCGACCACGGAGTGGTGGTCATGAACACCCCCAGCGGCAACACCATCTCCACCGCCGAGCACGCCTTTTCCCTGATGCTCTCGCTGGCCCGCAACATCCCCCAGGCGCACGCCTCCATCCTCGCCGGCAAGTGGGACCGCAAGTCCTTCCAAGGTGTGGAAATGCTCGGCAAACGCCTGGCCGTCATCGGCATGGGCCGCATCGGCAGCGAATTCGCCAAACGCGCGCAGGCGTTCGGCATGTCCGTCATCGCCTACGATCCCTTCCTCACCGCCGCCCGCGCCCAATCGCTCAAAGTGGATCACGCCGAATCCGCCGACGAGGCGCTCACCGGTGCCGATGTGGTCACCCTCCACATCCCGCTCACCGCCGACAGCAAACACCTCCTCAACCACGACCGCCTCGCCCTGATGAACCGCGGTGCCCTGGTCATCAACTGCGCCCGCGGCGGGCTGGTCGATGAAGCCGCCGCCAAGGCCCACCTCGATTCCGGCCAACTCGCCGGCATCGCGCTGGACGTTTACGAAACCGAGCCACCCACCACTGAATTCCCGCTGCTGGATGCGAAAAAGTGCGTCTTCACCCCCCACCTCGGGGCTTCCACCGCCGAGGCCCAGGAAAACGTCGGCACCGAGGTCGCCCTCCAACTCCGCGATTTCCTCACCACCGGCGAAGTCCGCAATGCCGTCAACATGCCCAGCCTCGACGCCCAAACGCTCGCCAGCATCGGCCCCTATCTCAACCTCGCCGCCGCGCTCGGTAAACTGCTCTCCAAAATCGGTCCCGTCCAGTGCGACACGATCCGCGTCTCCTACCTCGGCCCGGTTTCCGAGTTGGACACCGAACTCATCACCCGCACCGTCCTCACCGGCTACCTCGCCGATTCCCACAGCGAGTCCCAGGTCAACCTCGTCAATGCCAAAGCCATTGCCAAAGCGCACGGGATTGTCGTCGAGGAAGCCACCGCCGCCCTCGCCACCAACTGCACCGAACTCATCGAGGTCTCCGCCATCAAGGAAGCCGAGTCCTGCACCGTCGCCGGCACTTTCTTCGGCAACGCCGCCCGCATCGTCCACATCGCCGGCCACTACGTGGAAACCACCCCCAAGGGCCGCTTCCTGTTCGTCGAGAACGACGACCGGCCCGGCATGGTCGGCACCGTCGGCCTTACCCTCGGCAATGCCTCCGTCAACATCGCCAACATGGCCCTGAGCCGCAACGCCGACCACACCCGGGCCGTCAACGTCATCGAAGTGGACACCGAACCTCCCGCCTCCCTGCTCGACACCCTCCGCCAGACCCCGGGCATCCTCCGGGTCCTCAGCTTCCAACTCTGAAAAAAAAATGATTTTCGAAACTTTTCAGTTGTCAGCCCCCAACCCCGCCACTAGCCTCCTCCCAGCATGAAAAAACTCGCCGTCATCGCTACCGCATTCGTCGCCCTCGCCGGCGTCGCCGCCGCCGATATCCAAGCACCTCCGGGCTCGACCTACACTTCCAGCCGGAAGCTCGGTCGCGCCATCAGCAACATTCTTTACGGATTCATAGAGATCCCGGAACAAATTGTCCGCAAGTCCGACGACCACGGCCGCAAGGCTGGCTGGTCATACGGCGCGGTCGATGGCACCAACCGCGCCTTGCGCCGTTTGGGCTACGGGTTCTACGAGCTCTTCACCTTTACCTGCCCCACCTATCGTGGCACCTTCAAGCCGCCCTATGAGCGCTGTGGCGAAGACAACCGCGTCCAGATGAACCCGTCCGACGGCCTATCCGAATTCCCACCGGAACTCGGTTTTGAAACCTACTACAACTACTCCAGGATTCAAAAATACTAACCCGGCTCTCCCGGTTCCCACCATTTCAGCAACCCGGCTGCGGCATCGCCCGCTGCCGGGTTGTTCTTTGGCTGAACAGCCACGTGGAGTACCGGCACGCGGCTTGACCCAGTTTAAGCTTTGCGCCCGCCAAAGCGCTTCGAAACGATTGTTAAAAACTCCTTGGTTTCCTCCACCCCCAGCTTGGCGGTTAGAAAAAAATAGGCCATTGCCGCCACCACCACCGTACCGAGGAGTCCACCCACCCTAGCCAACAGCCGCAGGTCCTCCCAGGCGGACAGGATCGACAGCCGCGCCACCACGCAGATGCCAGCCATCACTACCAGCGCCACCGCCAAACGGCCGAGCGATGCCAGCAAGAGGCGGGTTTCCAGTCCGTCGGCCAGCCGCCCCATCCACCAATAAAGCACGGAGAAATTGACCGCCAGATTGAATGCGGTGCTCCAGGCCAGCGCGGTGTGATCCCACTTCATCACAAACACGAAAATCGAATTAAGCACCACATTCGAAGTGATGGTGAACACCGTGATGATCAGCGGCACGAAGCGCTTGTCGATGGTGAAGAACGCCGGTTGCAGCACCTTCACCCCCGCATAGAACACCAACCCGAACGCATAGGCCCGCAGCGGCCCGGCCGTCATCGCGGTGTCATAGGCCGTGAATTTTCCATGTTCGAAAATGACCGAGATCGTCTCCCTCGCCAGCAACGAAAGACCCACCGCGCAGGGAAGTGTTAGAAACAGCACCAGCCGCAGCCCCTTGGCCAGGGTCGCGCGGAAATCCGGGCTCACGCCCTCCGTCGCCAACCGCGCCAGCATCGGCAGAGTCACGGTCGCCACCGCCACCCCGAACAAGCCGAGCGGCAGTTGCTGTAGCCGCTGCGCGTAGGCCAGCCAGGTGGTGGCGCATTCCTTGCCGGGAGTGAACGAGGCGAAAATCGAGTTGAGCAGCACATTGACCTGAGTGCCGCCAGCCGCCAGTACCGAGGGCCACATCAGCCGCAACACGCTCCCCACCCCGGCCGTCCGCCACCGGAAATCCGGCCGGAACCGAAACCCCACTCGGTGGAGCGACGGCAGTTGCACCAAGAGCTGCAGAGCCCCGCCGATCAGCGTACCGATGGCAAACCCGGTCAAGCCCCGCTCGCTAATCTCCCCCTCCCGGAATCCGGGATCCATCAACCACGCCAGGATCACCCCGCCAACAATGCACCCCAGATTGAAACACGCCGAGGCCACCGCCGGAATGAAAAACACCCGCTTGGAATTGAGCATCCCCATCACCAGCGCGGTGATCGATACCATCGTGATGCACGGATACATCAACTGCGCCAGCCAGATGCAGAGCTGGTAGCTCTCCTCGTTTTTCCTCCCCGGATTGAGCACCCTAACCAGGATCGGTGCCAGCGCCACCCC